>JAWWAT010000006.1:0-24787 GCA_033721635.1 Marinobacter sp.
AGCGTATCGCAGCTGATGGCTGCCTGAGCCAGGGAGCCATGGGTGGTGAACTTCAGCCGCTTCCCGAATTCAAGCCCGAGGGCAGGATCACCGCTCTGGACAAGCGTTTCGCGGCACAGTGCACTGAACTGCTCGACGGTAATGAAATTTTCCGGGTGACCAAGCATGGATGGGCGGATACCGGAAGCCGACAACAGCCGGGGCCGCCGCAGGCCTCGGTCCTCAGCCAACTGGCAGAGGATATCCGCATAGTGCGCACGGATAACGGGCAGGTTTCCGGTAAAGCCAGGAGCGTTCATGAATGAGGGTTGTCGTCCGGGGCCGATTTATTGCTCAGACTAGACCGCCCTGATGGTTCCGGCAATTACCTGCGAGACGGTCTCAGACCGTCGCTGATGTCAGCTTTCTGCATTTTTTTCCAAACAGGCTGATCCGCCTGATAGCCCGACCCGTAAAACTAGACACTGACAAACCCGGGACGAGTGCATAGAATGATGACCAGAACAAGCTCAAATCATGCGACTGTCAAGGAGCGTCCGGTGACCACACTGGATCAAAAGCCAGCAAGTTCCGAGGGCCGAAAGGATCCCTGGAGCCAGATGCTGCAGAAAGTGGGCAAGCACCAGGATCGCGAGGCATATCACGCGCTCTTCGAGCATTTTGGCCCGCAGATCAAGTACTACGCTATGGCTAACGGCCTGGCGAGTCATGCGGAGGAGCTCGTGCAGGAGGTGTTCGTTTCGATCTGGAGGCGATCTTGTCTGTACGACTGGCGCAAGGCAGCCGCATCAACCTGGATATTTACGATCGCCCGTAACCAGCGCATCGATATGTTGAGGAAGATGCAGCGTACCAGCGCTGAAATGCCGGTTGAAACAGAGGATCTCTGGCAGATTCCGGGCGAGAATGAAAACGAGCCGGTCACTTCTTTGCATCGTCTGATGTCTGAGCGAAGAATAAGGGAATCCTTGAGCCATCTGCCGGAAGAGCAGATCACGGTGATCGCCAAGGTTTACATGGAAAACAAGTCGCACCAGATGGTCGCAGACGAATTGGATATTCCGCTAGGCACGGTGAAGAGCCGGGTTCGCCTGGCATTGAACAAACTGAAAGTGATTTTGCAGGACCAGAACGTATGACACGGCACCATCCCGACAGCCTGAGCCTGATGGAGTACAGCGCAGGTAACCTGAGCGAGCCCCATGCTCTGTGCATCAAGCTACACCTGGACAAATGTTCTCACTGCCGTAGCCGTGTGGACACGCTTGATAGTCTTGGGGCTGTGATGATGGAACAGCAGCCAAAGGTCACTGTCTCTGAAAGCATGTTTGACAGCATACTTTCGAAGATCGATAGCGAACCGACAGCTGAGCCTGCAATGCCAACCATTCCCAAGATGAGTGCGCTGCAGAAGTTGCTGGGCGAAGACCTCAACAGTCTGCCGTGGAAGCGCCAGTTGGGTGACGTAAGTGTCCTGGACATTACGGACCGGTTCCCCGGCCAGAAGGAGCAGGTGGTACTTCAAAAGCTTGCTGCCGGCGGTAAGGCACCTGCTCACACCCACCGCGGCGAAGAAACCACGATAGTCCTTCAGGGCGCCTTTGCGGACCAGAAAGGGGTCTTCAACCAGTGGGATTTCGTTGTGCTGAACGATGAAGATGAGCATAAGCCCGTGGCAGTTGGCTGCGAAGACTGCATCACGCTCTCTGTTCTCAGTGCTCCGGTAAAACTTACGGGTACATTTACCCGGATGTTAAACCCGTTCATCCGATAAACGTCTGAAAGCTGAGGCAGGATTGTCTGCCTCAGTGCCTCCCTCCAGTACGCAGCCCTGCAAATAACCAATGGTTCAATTGACCTGAACGCCTTCCGAAACGACACTGGCAGAGAGGGCCGGACTTAGCTGGCCATCCCGTTTCAACCAGAACCGTCGAATCAGCCATGCCCGACATTATTGTCATGTTTTTCCTGCTCGGCCTGATCGCCGGGACTATCAAGTCTGACCTTTCCATTCCCCGAGAGGCCTACGACATTCTCAGCCTGTTGCTGATGCTGACCATCGGCCTGAAAGGCGGGATGGCATTGTACGGCAACCTTGCGCCGGACCTTCTTCTGGAAATGTTGGCTGTTGCCGCCCTCGGGTTCACACTGCCATTACTGATGATACCTTTGCTGCGCTATGTGGTTGGCCTCTCGATTGCCGATACGGCCAGTTTCGCGGCCCATTACGGCTCGGTAAGTGCCGGAACCTTCGCAGTCGCGCTGGCCTGGGTAGAAACACGTGGCCTGAACACCGGCGGCCAGGTGACGTTATACCTGGTACTGCTGGAGCTGCCAGCAATCATGGTCGGGCTGTGGTTCTTCCGTCGTTTCGGGAAGCCTGACGATAGCGTTGGTGGAACGCCGCTCTGGCAGGAAACCCTGACCAACCGCAGCGTGGTGCTGCTGGTGGGCGGGGTGATCATCGGCGCTCTCTACGGGCCCGGACAGGGCACCGGGGTGACTGCACCCCTGACCAGCGCATTCTCGGTGATCCTGTCGCTGTTTTTGCTGGAAATGGGCCTGGTGGCCGCCGACACACTGCGCAACCTGAACTGGAGTCACTGGCGAGTGGTGCTGTTCGGGCTTGCCATGCCGCCGATCCTTGCCATCCCTGGCCTGGCAGTCGGCACCGCACTGGGTCTCGGGCTAGGCTCAACCCTGATCCTGGCAACGCTGACGGCAAGTGCATCCTACATCGCCGCGCCTGTCGCAGTGCGCCATGCCATACCCGATGCCAACATTGGTCTGGCCATGCTGGCGTCGCTGGGTGTGACGTTTCCTTTCAACGTTCTGGTGGGCATCGGGCTCTACCATTCGATGTTGAGCTGGGCCTTACCCACCTGATGATCAGACCCTGATTACCAGGGCAGCTCCGAGCCGTCCCAGCTCAGAAAACGCCCATTGTCCTCCTCACTCACGTTATCGAGCACGTCCAGGAGATTCGCGGCGGTTTCCGCTGCTGTGTGAACCTTCAGTTTGGCCAGGGATTGGCTGAAGGGCTCGCTCAACGCGGATTCGGTCGTACCCGGGTGCAACGACACGCAGGCAACCGGCTTGCATCGGCGCGGCAGCTCGATGGACAGGTTCCGCACCAGCATGTTCAACGCTGCCTTGGAGCTTCGGTAGGCGTACCAGCCACCAAAGCCGTTATCGGTAATCGAGCCGACTTTTGCGGAGATGGCCGCCACCCGCTTGAATTCCCGGTGACGGAGCCAGGGCAACAATGCCTGCGTAAGCAATCCGAACCCGGTCGCATTCACTGCAAACGCCCGGGACATACTCCCCGCGTCCAAATCCTCGAGACGCTTCTCGGGAAACATCTCCGGCCCATGGAGCAAGCCGGCGGCGTAGATGAAGTCGTGGATGCCGTCCTCTTTGGCCAACAACGATTCCAGCCTTTCTGCCACGGCCCCTGGCGATGCACTGTCCTCGGCATCCCATGGCAACACGGTACTGCGCTCATGGACCCGCAAGACCTCCGGTGCTTTGTCCGGATCACGACACAACCCGATTACACTCGTCTGCGACTCCCGATCAAGTACCCGGGTCGCCAACGCGCCACCAATAGCACCGGAAACCCCGGCGATCACCATTCGTTTCATTGAAGACCTCCCTCGTTCTGGAGGACATACGAAAATTCTATCGTCCGGACCGCCGAAAACGGTGAACCAGCAAATTAAAACAGCCGTATGAAACCAGTGTTCAAACCATTCTCAGGGTCCTGCCGTTCCGACAGGACTCCAGTAAAAAAGTGCACGTAGGAGAGTATCCATGCAATACCAGGCTCCGGCGAATGACCTTCGCTTTCTGTTGTTTGATGTATTGGGCGCGGACCGGCTGCATGAGCTGGAAAAATACGCCGATGCCACCCCGGATCTGATTTCCGCGGTCATTGATGAGGCTGGCAAGCTGGCCGCAGAAGTCATTCAGCCCACCAACCAGATCGGCGACAGGGAAGGTTGCACCTACGATCCCGAAACTCGCTCGGTGAAAACACCCGATGTGTTCAAGGATGCCTACAAGAAGTTTGTGGAAGGCGGCTGGACAGCGCTGGACGCGCCGCTTGAATACGGCGGCCAGGGCCTGCCTCACACCTTGAAGTTCGTGGTGGACGAGATGGTCTGTTCCACCAACCTCTCCCTGGGCATGTACCCGGGTCTTACCCACGGCGCCATCAGTGCCCTGCATGCCCACGGCTCCGATGAACTGAAAAACACCTATCTGGAAAAGCTGATCTCCGGCGAGTGGACCGGCACCATGTGCCTGACCGAACCCCAGTGCGGCACTGACCTTGGCCTGATCCGCACCCGTGCCACGCCAAACGAAGATGGCAGCTATGCCATCGAGGGCACCAAGATCTGGATTACCGGAGGCGAGCACGATCTGGTGGACAATATCGTGCACCTGGTCCTGGCCAAGTTGCCAGGCGCGCCGGATACGACCAAGGGCATTTCGCTGTTCGTGGTTCCCAAATTCCTGCCCGATTCCGGTGAGCGCAATCCTGCCTTCTGTGGCGGTCTTGAGCACAAGATGGGCATCAAGGGCTCAGCCACCTGCGTCATGAACTTCGAGGGCGCCAAAGGTTGGCTTGTCGGCGAGCCCAACGACGGTATGCGGGCGATGTTCACCATGATGAACGAGGCGCGCCTGATGGTTGGCATGCAGGGTCTCGGTCTGGCGGAAATGGCTTACCAGGAAAGTCTCGGCTTTGCTCGTGAGCGCTTGCAGAGCCGTTCACTGAGCGGCCCGAAGAACCCGGACGGCCCCGCCGATCCGATCATCGTACACCCCGATGTACGCCGGATGCTGATGCGCCAGAAAGTACTGAACGAAGGCATGCGTGCCCTGGCACTGTTTGCTGGACACCAGCTGGATCTGTCGGTTGCGCATCCGGATGAAACCGTCCGGGAGTCCGCCGATGATCTGGTTCAACTGCTCACCCCGGTGGTGAAGTCGTTCCTGACAGACGAGGGTTTCAACAACGCCAACACCGGTCTGCAGGTACTGGGTGGTTCCGGCTTCACCACCGACTGGCCGCTGGAGCAGCTGGTAAGGGACGGCCGGATTGCCCGGATCTATGAAGGCACCAACGGCATTCAGGCCATGGACCTCGTGGGCCGGAAGCTGAGCCTGAAAGGCGGCCAGCTGGTGCGCACCCTGTTCGGTACCCTCAGTGGATACCTCAAGGACAATCCGCAGGCGCCGCACCGGGAAGAACTGAAAAACGCCATGAAAGCCCTGGAAACCGCCACCATGTGGCTGGCCAGTAACGCGCCGAAAGATCCGGAGCAGGCGGGTGCTGCCGCCACGCCGTATTTGCGCCTGATGGCTCTGACAGTGATCGGCTACCTCTGGTCCCGCATGGCGAACGTCGCCAATGAGCAGCTCGCTGCTGGCGACGGCAACAAGCCCTTGCTGGAGAGCAAAGTCGTCTCTGCGCGCTTCTACTTTGAAAAACTGCTGCCCGAGGTCGACTGGCTGCTCAGCGATATTCAGAGCGGCAAGGACAGCCTGATGGCGTTTTCAGACGACCACTGGGCGGCGTGATCCGGACTCCGGCAAGAGACCAGCCACTCTGGCCGGAAATGACCGATCAATGACAGCTTGTGACCTTCAGGGCGACGAGCTGGAAGCTGATAATGATCACGTTGATTAGTGTCTCTGAACTAGTCCTGCCCAGCTCCCGTCGGACTGGGTACTTTTGAAAGCCACGCCCTGCGTGGCTTTTTTTATGGTCATTTTTTTGTCTTTGCGGTCACTGGGTTACAATTGTGTCCTTTGATTCTGTCCGGCCTCTGGCCAGACCAGCACGGGGATACCATGAACGCCGACGATTACGCTTTCCGCTTTGGCGGCATAGAACGACTCTACGGGCGTCGGGCCCTGGAAGCCTTTCGCCAGGCACAGATTGCCGTGGTGGGGCTTGGCGGCGTCGGATCCTGGGCCGCTGAAGCCCTGGCCAGAAGCGGCGTTGGCAGCATTACCCTGATCGACATGGACGATGTTTGTGTGTCCAATACCAATCGCCAGCTCCACGCTCTGGAAGGCCAGTACGGACGCACCAAAACCGATGCCATGGCCGACCGGTTGCGGGCGATCAACCCGGAAGCGGACATTCGGGTGCATTTTGGCTTCCTGACCACCAAGAACGTCAGCGAGCTGATTACCGGCGAGATGACCGGCGTAATCGACGCCATCGACAGCGTCAAAGCCAAGGCCGCCCTGATTGCCCACTGTCAGCGCCGGAAAATTCCCCTGGTGTGTGCCGGCGGCGCCGGCGGACAGATCGACCCGACCCAGATCCAGGTGGCTGACCTCAGCAAGACCACCCAGGACCCACTGCTAGCCAAGGTCCGCAACCTGCTCCGCCGGGAATACGGGTTCTCCCGGAATCCAAAGCGCCGCTTTGGCATCGAGGCCGTATACTCCCTGGAGCAGCTGACGTATCCTGCCGGAGATGGCGAAGTCTGCCTTCAGAAACCGGCCACTGACGGCCCTGTGCGACTGGATTGCGCCTCCGGCTTTGGCGCCGCCAGCCCGGTGACCGCCAGCTTCGGTTTTTTTGCGGCCTCCCGAGTTCTGAACCGCATCGCCCGGCGCGCCAACCAATAGATCAAAGGACCTGAAACCGTTATGCCAGTCAGCACTGTCCTGCTTCTTGCCAGCATTGGCGTTCTCTCGCTTTTCTGCCAGTGGCTTGCCTGGCGTGTGCGCATGCCGGCGATCCTGTTCCTGCTGGCCGGTGGCATTGCTGCCGGCCCGGTCCTGGGTTTTTTGGCACCGGAAGTGGTGTTTGGTGACCTGCTGTTCCCGGTTATCTCCCTGGCCGTTGCCATCATCCTGTTTGAAGGCAGCCTGACCCTGCGTTACGAGGAAATACGTGGCCACGGTAAGATGGTCCGCAACCTTATTCCGGTGGGCTCCATTGTCACCTGCATCATTGGCACCCTTGCCGCCCGCTGGCTTCTGGACGTCTCCTGGGCTGTTGCCCTGCTATTCGGTGCCATTTCCATCGTTACCGGACCAACGGTGATTGCACCGTTGCTCCGTTCCGTGCGGCCGAATTCGAAGCTGGCCAACATCCTTCGCTGGGAAGGTATCATCATTGACCCGGTCGGGGCCCTGTTGGCGGTTCTGGTGTTCGAGGGGATTGTTTCCTGGGGCCAGGGCAATGTATTCAGCCACTCACTGTACATTTTTGGCAAGACTCTGGCCGTGGGATTCCTGATGGGCGCCGGTGCCGGTTATCTCAATGGCATCGTCCTGCGTAAGCACTGGATTCCCCAATATCTGCATAACGCCGGCACCCTCACCTTCATGCTCGGTGTGTACGCCATCTCCAATGAACTGGCCCATGAGTCGGGTCTTTTAACGGTAACCGTGATGGGCATCTGGATGGCCAACATGAAGCAGGTGCCGATCGAAAGCATCCTTGAATTCAAGGAATCCCTGAGCGTTCTGCTGATATCCGCCCTGTTCATCATTCTTGCGGCACGGGTTGAGTTTGCGGCGATTGCCGAACTTGGCTGGGGCCTAGTAGCCGTATTGGCACTCCTGATGCTGGTGGCACGGCCCTTGAGTATTTTCCTGTCGGCCATCGGTACCAGCCTGAACTTGCGGGAAAAGCTCTTTCTGAGCTGGATCGCCCCCCGGGGTATTGTGGCCGCGGCAGTCTCAGCGCTGTTCGCCTTCCAATTGCAAAAGCTTGGCTATGAAAGTGCCGGCGCTCTGGTGCCTTTGGTGTTTATGCTGATTATCGCCACGGTCACTCTGCAAAGCCTGACCGCCCGGCCGGTCGCCCGGCTGCTGAATGTTGCGGAACCAGCGGAATACGGGTTCCTGATTCTGGGTGCCAACCCGGTCGCACGGATGATCGGCAAGGCCCTGAAGAAGTACGAAGTGCCGGTGACCCTGGCCGATACCAACTGGGAGAACGTCCGCCAGGCGCGTATGGAGAACCTGCAGGTCTACTTCGGCAATCCCGTGTCCGAGCACGCGTCAACCCATCTGGACCTGACCGGCATCGGCAAACTGCTGGTCATCTCCCCGTACAAGCACATGAATTCCCTGGCCACCTACCACTTCCTGGACTGGTTCGGGAGCAAGTGCGTGTTCAGCCTGGCCGAGGGGGATCAGGACCAGAAAGCCCGGCACCAGACTGCCGAAAAGATCCAGATGACCCGCGGCCTTTTCGATGGCGTCAGCTACGCCAAGCTGGCCAGCCTGGTGAGCCAGGGTTACACCGTAAAGACCACTCAGCTGAGTGAGGCGTTCGGTTACGAAGAGTTCCTGAACAAATACCAGAACCAGGCTCTGGTGCTGTTCACGTTTGATAGCAAGGAACACGTTGCTCCGGTTTGCAGTATGAAAGACCTGAAACCGGAAGACGACTGGATCCTGATCAGCCTGGTACCGCCCCAGGCCAGAAAGGAACGCAAGGAGAAGGAGGGGGGAGAGCCTTCAGCCAGTGGTGAACAGCCTTCAGCCGGTGGGGGACAGCCTTCAGCCGGCGAGGATGCGCCGGCCGAAGAAAACCCTTCATCGACAATCTAGCACCAGTTTGCCGCGCACGTGCCCGCCTTCCAGCAGTTCATGGGCCTGCGCGACATCCTCCAGCGGAAAGGTCTCCTCGATGTGGACCTTTACATCGCCGTCCTCAATCAGTTCGGCAATCTCATCCAGGTGAAACACGTCCGGGCGCACGGTCATGCCGTGGGCGCGTAACCCCATCTCCTCGGCAGCGCTGATGATTTCATCGGCGGTAACCGTGGGGATGGTGACAAGGACACCCTGCTCGCCAAGGGTATGCAGGGAGCGCTTGCCGGTATCGCCACCCACCAGGTCGAGCACCACGTCGAGGCCATAGCACTCTTCGCCGATATCCGTGTTGCGGTAGTCAATGACTTCGTGAACTCCGAGTTCTGCCAGAAAATCCCGGTTCCCGGCCGAAGCCGTGGCAATGACATGAGCTCCGCGTTCCAGCGCAAACTGCACGGCGAAATGGCCAACGCCACCGGCGCCCGCGTGAATCAGTATCTTCTGCCCGGACTCCAGCTTCGCCATTTCAAACAGAGCCTGCCACGCCGTCAACGCTGCCAGGGGCAAAGCTCCCGCAGACACCAGATCCAGTTCTTCCGGCACAATGGCCAGCTCATCAGCTGCCGCCAGAGCATATTGGGCATAACCACCACCACCAGCTGGAAATCCCACCATACCCATAACCCGGTCTCCGGGCGCCAGGGTGGTCACGTTGGCACCCACCCGGACAACCTCTCCGGCCACATCGTAACCTGGCGTCCAGGGCAAGGAATTCTCGATCTGCCGGGCTGCGAACCCCAGCCCTTTGCGAGTTTTCCAGTCGATGGGGTTAAGCCCTGCCCCGTGTACCCTGATCAGCACCTGATCGTCCCCCGGAGCCGGCACGTCAGCCTCGACCACCTGCAGGACATCACGCTCACCAAATCGATCGTAGATCACATGGCGCATCTTGGCTTCAGCATTCTGATCAGCAGTATTTTCCATGGGGATCTCCGGACAACAGGTTAAACGGGATTGGCTTTGAACAAGACTAGCTGAAGTAAAGCACAAAAGCGCTCGGGGGACCTAAAGCCCCTTACCTCCGGCCACAACAGCAGCACCGAGGATCTCGGCGAATTCTTTCGGAGCACGGGCGGGCCGCTGGCTTTTCATATCAACACAGGCGTGTGTCGAGACCGCCCTGACCAGGATTTTGCCATCCGACGGACGCACCAGCTGGAACTGTCGGGCAGAGCGGAAACGACCGTCGTAGTCGGTCAGCCAGGTACCCAGCACCAGGTGATCCCCGGTGTTCGCCGAGGCCAGGTAATCGATTTCCGTGCGGGTGATGGCCATCGCCTTGCCGGTTTTCTCGTGCAGCGCCCAGGTCATACCCAGACTTTCAATGTGCGCCCAGCTGACATCTTCCAGCCAACGTACGTAGACAACGTTGTTGGCATGTCCCAGCCGATCGGTATCTTCAGCACGCACGGTGATATCAATGGTGAAGGGCGCTGGCAGATCCCAGGCAATCTCTTGGTGCGGCATCAGTTACTTTCTCCGAGACCGGGAATGGCCTGCAACGGTAGCCGACCAATACGGTCATTGTGAAGTGAACCAAAGTACAGGTTGCCATCGTGGGGATTCACCGATGTGATTTCCTGCAGATGGGTACCCCGGGTGTCGTGAAGGCTGGTAATAACGTCGCCGTTCCGGTCGAAGGCGATCACCAGGCCATATTCCTGTGGCGCGGGCTTGAGACTGTCCGGGAGTTTCGCCACCAGATCCTTGAGCCAGGGCCGCGGGTGCATGGCATCGACTTTCTGATTGCGCAGGGTAGGGAACGCCACCCAGAAGCGCCCCTGATCATCCACCGCCAGGTTATCGGGAAAACCAGGCAGATTGTCGGCGAACACTTCGGCCTGCCCGGCTCTGGGCCCGTGAATCCAATATCGGAGAATGCGGTATTTCCAGGTTTCGTTAACCAGCACATAGTCGCCTTCCGGCGATACCGCAACGCCATTGGCAAAATGCAGGTTGCCCAGAAGTACTTCGGCCTTGCCGGTTTTCGGGGAATACCGCAGCAAACGGCCATGGGGGCGCATTTCCAGCAGATCAAGCAGGTAGTCCGGCTGACGGAACTTTGAGCTGGCGTCGGTAAAGTAAATTCGACCGTCATCGGCAATGTCGACGTCATCGGTGAAGCGGAACAGCGTACCCTCTGCTTCCCGGGCAAGCACCGTAATCTCTCCTTCCGGACTGATCGACAGCAGCCCCCGCCAGGAATCTGCAACGATCAGGTTACCCTGGCTGTCGAACACCATGCCCAGGGGCCGACCGTCGGTGGATAACCAGTTTTCAACCCGGCCATCCGGGAACACCCGCACGATGTAACCGTCCTGGGTGCCGGTATAGAGCACGCCTGACTCGCTGATCGCCGTATCCTCGGGGCCATACACCTGGCCCCGAGCCAGAAGATCCGCCAGCCTCAGTCGTTCATTTGGCGCGAAAGATCCGGTCAGAGGAGGCGGAGAGGGTGGGTTCCAGGCCTTGCTGTCAACAGGCGACGGTGTCAGCAGGAAGCTGCCAAGTAGCAGGAAAATGACCAGCAACCCCACCATCCATTTCATACACTCATCCCGCCTGTCGTTATATCAATTCCGTGAGTCAGCGATGGAGTTACCTTAGCAGACCGGCCGGCGGGCAGGAAAATACCCGGCACTGGCCCTGTCATTCATCAGCGCTGAGGAAACGGCGGCACAGGGCAGCAAAGGAGTCGGCTTTTTCAGCATGCAGCCAGTGGCCGGTACCCTGGATAATACGTAACTGCGCCCGGGGAAACAGCCGCTGGATATCATCCCGGTGTTTCTCCTGGATATAAGCCGAATCTGCACCCTTGAGAAACAGCACGGGGCCATCAAACGGGCCATCGCCCTCAGGCGCTTTGGCAAGATTCTCGTAACAGGCATCGATAACCGGCAAGTTGAGCCGCCAGCGAAACATCGGCCCGCCCTCTTCCTGGTCTTCCCGTGGTATCCGTTCCAGGTTTTTCAGCAGGAACTGACGAACACCCGGCTCCTCGACAAAGTCCGCCATCAGCCTGTCTGCGTCTTGACGGGAGCGCACACCGGTCAGATCCATGCTGGTCAATCCTTCCAGGATGGCATCGTGTCGCGGCTTGTAAGTGACCGGGGCAATGTCAGCCACAATCAGCTTGTCCACACGCTCCGGCGCCTGCAGGGCAACCTGCATTGCTACCTTGCCGCCCATGGAGTGGCCCAGCAGACTGACCTTGTCCAGGCCCTGTGCATCCATGTAGGCCAAGACATCCTGTGCCATGGCCGGATAATCCATGGTGTCGACGTGGGGGGAGCCACCATGGTTTCGCTCGTCCAGGGCATGGATCTGCCACTGCTCTTCAAGACGACGGGCGATACCGCCGAGATTGTCGAGGGATCCAAACAATCCGTGCAACAGGATCAGGGGAGGGCCTTCGCCGGTAATGCGATGATTCAGCGCAACAGTCATGGGCAGTCAGTCTCCGGATTGGTCTGCGGTCTCAAACCGGATACATTACCACTGCCAGTCTTGCGAGCAAGTGCCGGTATTGGCGGTCGTTTTCAGAGGACGAAAAAAAGCCGGGCATAGCCCGGCTCAAGGTCATAGACGTTACGCCTGAGAAATCAGCAATAGAAGATGCTGTTCAGGTACTCGGCAAGCTCGATGACGTTTTTGCGCTCAAGCTCGGTATGAGGTACAAAGATTTCCTGTTCCATAAAACACCTCCTGATTGCTTTTCCATTGCTTCAACCTGATACGCTGATGCTATCGTTAAAGCCACGGGTAGCCGTTGACAGGCGGTTGCATAAACTTGACATTTTGTATCAGTCCTCATGACAGGTCGTTAACTATCAGGCCGCATAACGTGACATCTGCTCAACCAGACTCCACCAGCGCCCCCCTGGTCGCTGCCTCCAGCACGCTGGCTCTGGTTCATTACCTTGAGCGCCAGGGCGTCCTCAATGGGCCCCGAATCGAAGAGCTGACCGGGCTGGCAATGGCAGAGCTGACCGACCCCGACCGCCGCGTTCCGGCCGATGCCCATTACCGGCTCTGGGAACACGCCGAACTGGCAACGGGCGATCCGGGCGTCGGGCTGCATGCTGGCCAGGTCGTGGATCCGGAGCGGATGGGACTGGTCGGGCACGTGTTTTTCAACTGCGACACGCTGGGCGAAGCGGTGACCCAGTATGTGCGCCTGCACCGACTGATCAACGAGTCGGTATTCCTGAGTTTCGAGCAGACCGCCGATCAGGCCATCCTTTGCTGGCAGCCAGACATGCCCGAACACTACTGCCGTCAGGATATGGACCGAACCCTTGCCGCGGCCATCACCCGCACCCGGCACTTCATCCACCCGAACATCCGTGCTGACTGGGTGGAGATTGCTCACCCCGCTCCCGTGTATGCGGACGAGTATGAAAGGCTTCTCGGCGGTCCGGTCCGATTCGGTTGCGGCGTCACCCGTCTGGCGTTCGGCAGCCGGCATCTTGAGCATCCGATTCCCCGCCGCAACCCATACGTTTATTCGGCGGTGTTGAAGCAGGTCAACTCTCTGCTGGCAAGGCTGCAGACCCGGCGCTCGTTCGGGCGAAAGATTCGCCGGCTGATCTCGAAACAGATGGCGACGGAAAAAATCGACGCCGACAGCCTCGCCCGACAATGCCACATGAGTCGCCAGACCCTCTATCGTAAGCTCAAGAAGGAGGGCCTCAGCTTTCATGGCCTGGTGGAACAAGTCCGCCAAGACAAGGCACTCCGGTATGTCGCCGCGGACCAGTATGCCCTTGGCGAAATTGCTTTCCTCCTGGGCTTCTCTGAACTCAGCGCCTTCAGCCGGGCGTTCAAACGCTGGACCGGCACCTCACCGGCCGAGTACCGCGCCCGGCACCTCGCAACGTCGGAACCGGAGAATCAACTGCCGGGTTCCAGCGACGGAGAGCGATGATGGACGACCTCTCTCTGGTTGCGATTGTACTGGGCGCCATTTACCTGGGGGCCTTCGCCTGTATTTATCGCATCCTGTTGACCTACCGCACCACCCAGGGCGCCATCGCCTGGGTCATTGCCCTGGTCGGACTGCCCTACCTGGCCGTGCCCATGTTTGTGCTGTTTGGGCGCCATCGATTTGGCGGGTACGTCAAGGCCCGCCGGATGGGAGACGAATCCCTGACCGACCTGCTGAACCGGTTCGAACAGCAAACCACCTCCATACCGACCCCCAACAGCGACCGTTTCCCGGATGAACTCCAGGTGCTGTGCCGGCTGGGACGCCAGCCGTTTACCGACGGCAACCGATGCACGCTGTTGCGGGACGGTGAGGCTACCTTCGAGGCCCTGTTCGAGGCCATGGAGGACGCTGAGCACTATATCCTGCTGGAGTTCTACATCGTGCGTTCAGACCGGGTTGGCCGCCGGATCAAGTCTATCCTTGAACGCAAGCTAGCCCAGGGCGTGGAAGTCTGGTTTCTGTATGACGACATTGGCAGCGTCTGGCTGCCAAGGAAGTATCTGAAGCAGCTTGCCGCAGCCGGCGCCCGGGTTGCCTCGTTCGGAGACGGCAACATCCGCAGGCGGCGGTTTCAGATCAATTTCCGGAACCACCGGAAGCTGCTGGTCTGCGACGGTAAAGTCGGCTTTGTCGGCGGCATCAACCTGGGAGACGAATACCTGGGCACCGCCATGGACCAGGAACCCTGGCGCGATACCCATTGCCGGATTGAAGGTCCGGCAGTCACCGGCCTTCAGTTGGCCTGGCTGGAGGACTGGAACTGGGCCAGCAACGATTTCCCAAGCCTTGACTGGGCACCGGTTGACAACCAGCCCGGGAACGACGAGGTGCTGATGCTGCCAACGGGGCCGGCTGACACCTGGGAAACCTGCACCCTGTTTTTCCTGAACTGCATCAACAACGCCCGGACCCGGCTCTGGATCGCCTCACCCTACTTTGTGCCGGACTTCCAGATCATGAATGCGCTGCAACTGGCGGCACTCCGGGGCGTGGACGTGAAAATCCTGATTCCGGAAAAATCAGACAGCCGCGTAATCGGCCTGGCGGCCTACTCCTATCTGGTCCAGGCCTGCAAGACCGGCATCGGCATCTATCGCTACCAGCCGGGCTTCATGCACCAAAAAGTGATTCTGGTGGATGACCGGTATGCGGCGGTGGGAACGGCCAACATGGACAACCGATCGATGCGGCTGAATTTCGAGATTACCGCCATCACCACAGCACCGCACTTCATCCGTAGCTTGGAATCCATGCTGGAACAGGATCTGGACAGCTCCCGCCTGATGACCGAAAGCGACTACAAGGAACGCTCGATCCTGTTCCGGCTGGCTTGCCGGGCAGTGAGGCTGCTGGCGCCCTTGCTGTAGATCGACCGGCCACTGGCTCCGGAATACCCGATATGCGACTATGCCAACACGATTCAGCCAGTACGCAGTAGCGACAGATCACCATGAATGCCTTCAAACCCAGAGAAACACTCACTGAACAGGTCGCCCGCCACATCGAGAATCTGATTGCCTTTGGCCAGCTCCGATCCGGAGAACGGATCTACGAGGGCGCCATGGCCAAGCAGATGGACGTCAGCCACGGCTCCATCCGGGAGGGGCTACTGCTGCTGGAAAAGCGGCACCTGGTCAGCAACGTTCCGCGCAAGGGTGCGTTCGTGACACCGCTGGATGAGTACTTCGTCCGGAGCCTTTATGAAACCCTGGAGCTTTACCTCACCCATACCGGACGCAAACTGGTACGCAGCTGGCAGCCCGATGATATGGCCAGACTGGAAAGCCTCTACGGCCAGATGCAGGCGTGCTACGAGAACAATAATCTGATGGCCTTTCTGGAACTGGGTATTGAGTACACCAAGGCGTCGCTGGCGTATGCCGACAACTATTTCATTGTCTCGGCCATTGACGACCTCTGGCCGTCAGCAAAGCGTTGTGCCTTTGCCGCCTTTCGGCAAGGGGGCAATCGGGTGCTTGAGGACAACCTGTCGCACATGGAGCAATCCATCAAAGCCATCAAGGACCGGGATGAGGAGCGCCTTGCGGACATCCTGCACCGTTTCGCCTTGCAGCAGTGCCACCAGGTCCTGGAGGCCATCGACCAGACTGGAGGCAAGACAGCCTGATGGTCGTCAGTAGAAAAGCTGCGTGAACGAGAAGCCGATATTCAGATAAGCGGTCCAGTTGTCTTCATTGTTGTAGGCCGCCGCCAATTGCACCGGCCCTAGGAAAGTGTCCACGCCTGCGAACACACTGGAGGATTTCACCGAGCTGTCCCAGCTTGCCTCAGCCAGCGAGGGCCAGGCATTGCCCGCCTCGAATCCGGCGCCCACGAACCAGGGCAGCAGTGGTCCGCCAAAACTCTGGCTGGCATAAGCGGAGACCATAAGGGCGTTGTCTCCGGTAATTTCACCCGGCGCGTAAGCGGACAGACGCCGGAACCCGCCCAGGCGGACTGCGTTCTCAATGCCGGGCGTGCCCCTTGTTACCGCATGGGCGTACAGCAGCCCAGTCAATGTCAGGCCCTTCCAGCTTTCGGTGCCCAGCGCCAACCCCGTTACCGAATCAAACTCCCGGTCTGATCCCAACCCTTCACGCTCGAAACGCCCCCTTAAGCCGGCAAAACCACCGGAACGGGGGAAAAACGTATCATCCAGCGAATCATGGACAAGTTGCAGGGCCAGGCCGCCCTGATGCACGGACCCCTCAGGGGCCACCGGCTGGCCTATCTGCTCATCCACCGTGGCATAGCCCCGGGCGTAGATCAGGCGGATTTCAGCATTGCCGCCAATCTCCATACCCAGGGCCAGATCCGCTTTTCGGAAGGTCACGTCCACCTCCGCAATCCGGGCACCTGCGGCGTCGAAGAGGCTGAACGTATCCCGGGAATACTCGCCGCCAAGGACGAGGAATCTCTCATAGCCGTAGTCCAGAGGCTGATACCATTGGCTGCGAACCCAGGGCTCAGTGCCCAGCTGAACACCGGTTTGCCACTCTCCACCCAGCTCATTCAGCTCGGTCATGCGCAGAGAGGAGGCGAGATTGAACCGGGTTTCCCCGTCAAAGTTGTCCTCGTAGTTGAGGCCGAAGGACAGATAATTCGGCCCCCAGCTCTTTTCCTGCACTTGCACGGTCAGAATGGTGCCGTCGGGTGCTGACGAGATTGAGTAGGACACGATCTCGTAATAACCGAGCCCATAGATTCGTTTAAGGTCGGCTTCCAATTGCTCAGTATCCAGGGGCTCACCGACTTTCTGTCGGATCCGTTCCCTGAGAAAATCACGGGCCAGCCGACGGCTGTCTTCGATCTCGATGCGTGAAACGATGTTTGCCTCGTCGTCCCGCGCTGCCACACTGTCCCGCCAGGCGGCCCACGCCTCACGGGTTACCGACAGAGGCCGCAGCTCGACACCGTGTTCCCTGGCGGCACTTGCGCCCAGCTCAAAGAGTACCGGGGCATCATAAAAATCGGCGGAGGTGTAGCCTTCCAGATCGGGACGTATCAGCACATCGCCATCGGCAAGCAGGTCCAGCTGCTGATCGGTATTTCGCCGGGTCATGATGGTGGTGAGCTGCCCGACCACAGAGAACGCCCCATCCAGTTCGTCCGCTTCCATCAGGCTGTCGGTGATATCAACTGCAATGATCACGTCAGCGCCCAACTCCCGGGCAACGCTTACCGGCAGGTTGTTGGCAACGCCGCCATCCACCAGCAACCGCCCCTTCCGTTCGACCGGGGCATAAACTCCGGGGATACTCATGCTGGCCCGAATGGCCTCGGACAGGTTGCCGTCACCGATAACCACCTGCTCACCGGTCTCCAGGTCTGTGGCAACGGCGCGGAAGGGAATCGGCAGGCGGTCGAAATCCTCGACCAGGGCGGCGTTGCGGGTCAGCTCGTTGAGGATAAAGCCCAGGTTCTGGCCTGCGATGAGCCCACCGCCCAGGTGCAAACCGTCGGCACGCACCCCGATACCCGGAACCACCGGGAATCGCCAGTCATCCTGTTTGCGACGCACCGGTTTATAGACCCGGCCGGGATCGTCGCGAAAGCTCGACAGCCAGTCCATCCCGATAAAACGCTGTTCAATGTCACTGACTGGCATACCGCTGGCGTAAAGGGCACCCACGGCTGAGCCCGCGCTGGTTCCGACTACCAGATCAACCGGTATCCGCATTTCCTCCAGCACCCTCAAAACGCCGACATGGGCCATACCCTTGGCGCCACCGCCGCTGAGGACAAGCCCGACACGGGGGCGCTCCTCAGCCGGAGCCAGAGGCGCCAGAACAAACAAGGTTACGGTCAGCAGCCAGGGCACAATCCCGGCCCGAGGGTTGTGCCGATTCACAACTGGCTCATTTCCGCTCGGAGGAGTTGTCGTCCGCCAGGGAGAGGTGGGACACATCCGGTATAACCGGCGGCGGAAGGTCACGCTCAACACCCAGATCACTGCCGGGCGGAGCCAGACTCCACTCATCCAGATGCTGGAACATCGGAGGTTCCACTGCGGTCTGCTCTGCCAGGGTGACTCCAACCGGATCCAGACTGAGACCGGAGCCGGAGAGAATCGTATCCACCTTCTCGCCCGCCACCCGCAGCCGATCACCGGGCTCGGTTTCGGGAACCCCGCCCCGCTTCGCTTCAGCCGGCGGAGCTGCCGGCTCAGGCTGCTGATGCGGCTGGTTTGCCGGGGCCGCAGGCCTGGGCTCAGTTGCAGCATCCTTAGCTGGCCGGGCATCCGCCATCGGCTGTACATAAGCCACCATGCCGTGCTTTTTCAGCACCGCGCGGTATTTCTCGGCCTGCACCTCTTCCAGCTTGTTGCGAATAACCACCGGCTGACCGCTGAACATACGGTCGACTTGCTCGAGAGAGGCCTTGAACAGGGTGCGGGCGTTATTGCGCGCGGTTTCCAGATCCGTTCCGGGAACGCATTCCCCTTTAAAGACAAGCTGAAACATGCGTTTTCCTCTTAACGTCCGTCTTTGCTACATCATAGTTGATCGAGCCGCGCACAGGGAGCCCGAACGCCCTCTCGTCACTGTATCGAGAGTGCAAACAATTGAAAAATTAATGTCACATATCACGCAAAATGCGACAGACTCTGCAATAATCAACGGTAACCAATAGTTACAATTGGTTACAGATTAACCGGATTGTCACCAGGGAGTGGCCTCCAATGACTATCAAACCCTCGCATTACATCGCTGTGGCGGCCCTGTTGCTCTCGGCGCAGTTTGCCCATGGTGAAAACCTCGACGTGCTCATGAGCCAGGTTTTCCCGGAAGCACAGGCAACCTACATCGGCTACGAGAGCGTTGAACGGCAGGATATTCCGGCCAGCGCCGCAGTCGACCGCAAATACCTGATTGTGGATTTCCGCCTGGCTTCAAACCAGATGGCGTCGGAACAACTTCAGGCCAGCGTGCACAAAGTCTGCATGACCCTGCTGAAAGACCGCGAACTGATCCGGCAGCTTTCGGATTCCGGTTACGATATGGTGTCGGTCGCTTTTGATCGCCGCTCTCAGTTCGATTGCCTGTAAAACATCCGCCCAGTCACTCTTCGCGACCCAGTAGTTTGGGGAAGGCCTCAAGAGCGCTATTGACCGCATCCAGGTTGAACGCCTCGACATCAGCAAGCAGCTTTTCCCCGTAGCGGGTCACAGACCTGGAGCGGAACCGCTGGCCCCAGGCCAGCACCCGGCGGGCGAAATCTTTCATCTGCTCCGGGTCGCCACTTTCTCTCACAACCTCCCACTCATCACCAAAGTCAGCGGCCAGTTGCTCTCTGAGCCAACCCCGCTCCTGCATGCTGAGGGTCTGGGCGAGCAGCCGATCCGACTCTTTCGGCGCACCCTCATCGTCCGCCTGCTCCACCGTTGCCTCAACCCGTGGCAGCGTTACCGTGAAAACCGAACCGGCGCCCGGCTCGCTCTCCACTTCCAGCTCACCGCCCATCATTCGTGCCAGCTTCCGGCTGATCGCCAATCCGAGGCCGGTACCGCCATAGCGCCGGGTGTTCTGGCCCTCCTGCTGCTCGAAGGCATCGAAGATCCGCTCCACCTGGTCCGGCGGGATTCCAATTCCGCTATCGCTGACCGTAACGACCAGTTTGTAATACTGGCGCTCCGGCGCTTCAGTGCTCGGCTCCGCGTCGGCGGACCGGTTCTTGAGTGGCTTCGCCGTGGCCCGAACGGTCACGCCTCCGTCATGGGTAAACTTGATCGCATTGCCGACCAGGTTGAACAGGACCTGCCGCAAGCGTGTCTCGTCCAGCATCATGGCAGCGGGCATCATTGAATCGACACTCACTTCCAGGGTGATGCCCTGCTCCCGGGCCCGTAGATCAAAGATGTGGCGAACATCATCCAGGAGACGGCGTACCGACACCACGGAATAGTCGAGCCTCATCTTGCCTGCCTCAATGCGGGACAGGTCCAGAATGTCATTGATCAGCATCAACAGGCTTCGGCTTCCGGCCCGGATGGCATCCAGATAGTTACGCTGCTGCGGATCGGTGACGCTGTTGCTGAGCAGATCGCTGTAGCCAATCACCGCATTCATCGGAGTCCGTATTTCGTGGGACATATTGGCCAGGAACTCGCTCTTGGCAAGGCTGGCGGCCTCCGCTTCACGGGCAAGCCGTTCGGCTTCCAGTTTGGCGGCCCGCAATTCGTCCTCGCTCCGGCGCAGGGCATTCTCGGACCGAATGCGCTCGTCCACTTCCCGGGACAGCTTCCGGTTCCAGTACAGGAAGATCAGCACCACCAGAATGGCAATGAGCACCACCCGGCGTACCACGGTGTAATCGGTTTCCTGCTCGATATCCAGGTGGATCCAACGGTTGTAGATGGATTCGGTCTCGCTGGCCTCGAGACTGCCCAGCGCCTTGTTCAGTACCCGGTGGAGTTCCGGGTTGTCCTTGCGCACCGCCAGTCTCAGGTCGTACTGGTAAGGCGTGATACTGGTAATTCGCAGGTTCGACAGGCCCAGCCTGGCGACGGTGTAACTGACCGCCGGGATGTGGGTAACCATGACATCCAGATCGCCATTGGACAGCGCCAGGAGCCCCTCCTCCACGGTCTCCATTGGGTACAGGTCCAGGTTCGGGTGGTTGATCAGCAGGTAATCGTGGGCGGCGTGCCGGTTTACCACGCCCACCCGCTCGCTGCGGAGCTCGCGGAGGTCGCCGATAAAACGCCCGTCATCCCGTATCGCAAGAGCAATGGGTACCGTCAGATAGGCCCGGGTGAACAGAAACGCCTCTTCCGTGCGGGGTGTCCGTGATAATCCCGGCAATATGTCCACCTCGCCGGATCGGAGTTGCTCTTCGGCATCCATCCGACTTCCGGCCACTGTCCGGGTAAACCGGACATTCAACTGGGCCTCGAGCCGCGTGAGCAGGTCCGGAATCAGGCCCGTGGGCCGACCATCCTGGGTGTATTCGAACGGCGGCCAATCCGAGCGGAAGGCAACCTTGGGATTCGGGTGTTGCTTGAGCCAGTCGATGTCCGATGCGGACAGCTCCAGCCCGCTTCGCTCCATGGCTGGCTGGTCTGCCTGCAGCCAGGACTGGCGGATAGTGCGATGCTCGTTATGGCTGATCGCCGCAATGGACTTGTTCAGCACCTGATACAGGCGATCGTTGTCGGTATCTACCTGTAGCACGACATCCACCGGGTTGCTGTCCAGCAGGACCGACAGACCGATGCCATTGACCATGGCCGACTGCAGATAATCGGAAACAACCGGGACCGGCGCCAGAAAAGCGTCCGCCTGGCCCGAGAGTATCTGCCCGACGGCTTCGCTGACGTTACTAACCGGCACTGGCGTAAACTCTTCCACCGGGTCCAGCATGGGGTATTGATTGGGATCACCGGCAATCACGGCAATCCGGGTGCCCTCCAGATCGGCAAGGGTTCGGATGGCCGCATTACCCTCGCTGACGAACAGGCCATAGGTGAGCGACATCAGGGGGTCGGTAAAGCGTTTACCGGGAACCACCGGCATTCCCGGCATCCGGGTGGTCAGAATCGCATCGGTTGCCAGTTCACCCTGAACCGGACCCGAGTCCTGCCCTGCTCCCAGAACGACGGGTTCCATGGTGACGCCCAGCTTATCCGAGAGTCGAGCAAGGTAATCAATGTAGGTCCCGGCAAGCACGCCATTTCCGGTATCGAAAACCAGCGGCACCTGATCACTGCGAAGACCGATGCGAAAGCGGTCCTGCTCTTCCAGCCAGGTCAGCTCCTGTTTGCCAAGCACGGGTGCCGGCGACGATTGCGGAGGTTCCGCCCACACAGGGGATTGAAACAGCGCCAACAGGCAGCATAGTAGAAGTGGAAGGGTAACCTTCACTGGATATCCTCAAGGGTTCCGCTACATTTCAGGGAACAATACCTGCAAACGCCATTGATTTCATTCAGGCATACGGCCAACGGGAGACGAATGCCCATGGACACCAGCAAACACACCCTCAGCACTCTGTTCGAGCAACTTGGACTGGCATCAGATGCAAAGAGCATTGAGGACTTTGTGGCCAGATACTCACCTCTGCCAAGCGAGGTTGCGATTCAGGACGCTCCCATCTGGTCCGAAAGCCAGTCCCATTTTCTGGAAGAGGGCCTGGAAGAAGACAGTGACTGGGCGGAGGTCATTGATGAGCTGGATGCCATGATGCGTCACTGAGTATTCGCACCGTCACTGGTGATGACTCTGTCGCGGCCTGCGTCCTTGGCTTGGTAAAGGGCGCGGTCGGCCCGGTCAAACACCGATTCCTCGGTATCCCCCGCCACGAAGCCTGCCAGACCTGCGGAGAAGGTTACCGTTACCGGCTCACCCCGGAAGTGGAACGGCAGCTTGCCGACATGTTCCCGCAATTTGTCCACCACACTCCGGGCGTCCGCCGGCTCGGTTTCCGGGAACAATACAACGAATTCCTCACCACCGAACCGGGCGACAAAATCGGTGGTGCGCAGGCGCTCCCTGAACTCCTTCGCAACCAGTTGCAGTACGCGGTCTCCGGCCTTGTGGCCGTAGGAATCGTTGATCCGTTTGAACAGATCGATATCCAGAACGCCTACGGTCAGAGGATGGCTGTAGCGTTGCCAGCGGTTGTACTCGAAAGACAGTCGCTCCTGCCAGGCCTCCCGATTCGGCAACTCGGTAAGCAGATCGGTCATGGCGCGCAATCGTTCCTTGCGGACCTGTTCCTGCATCTGCTCCGAGTGGGCCTCCATGGCGGCCACTTTCTCCTGCATCGCCTCAAGCTGGCCTGAAAGCACTCGCTCCCGCTCTGTTTCCTGGGTCCGAAAGCGGCCGACCGCCTGGCCGATGGATGCCAGATGACGACTCACCGATTGTTTCAGGTCCTGCAGATTATCGCTCTCCTGCAGCCGCTGCCCAACACGTTCAATCTCCTCGCGGATTTCCCGGTCGAGATCCTCGGATGCGTGCAACCGCCCAGACTGGGCCGACGACTGGGCCGAGAAATGCTCTCGGAGCAACTCCAGCCGTTCATCCAGTCGTTTCAGAAAGTCCTCGAATTCACGCTTGCTTCGGGTAACCGCAGCTATCACCAGTTCTGCCACATGGTTCAGCCCTTCCCGCAGTTCCTCCCAGTCGTTACTGGCCAGCAGGGACTGCTGAAGCGACCGTGCACGGGCCTCGGCTGCGGGTTCCAGAGAAACCTGGGTAAGCATCTGACCCAGAAGTTGGCCTACCCGGCGGGCAATACGCAACCGCTGGGCATTGTCTTCAATATCCTGGGCATTGCCGGGGGCAGGTCCCGCAGGTTCTGGGTTTTCGGGCAGAGGTTCTGGATGAGCCTGTTGCTGTTGTTGCGGTTCCTGCTCGCGCGGTTTCCGGGAAAAAAAGGAAGGCTTCCTGTCATTCGCGGACTGGCGTTCGTCAAGAAGGGCGACCTGGCGATCAATCTGATCCTGCAATTCCTTCCAGGCGTCCACATCCACCCGCTTTTTCCTCAAATCCTTGCGGATTCGGGCCAACAAGCGATCCAGCTCTGGCGCCTGCCCTTCAGATGCCAGACTGGTGCGAACCAGCATGCGCTCAAGGGTATTCCGCTCCGCCTTCCACTGTTTTTCCCGGTTATCTGCAGACTCGAGTTCCTGAAGGTACTTTTCCTTCCAGGACTGATCCGATGCCATGGAACGCTCCCGCTTACCCTTGCTGTGCTGTTGATGATCGCGAATGCCCTGCCCGCCTGCTGGCGGAATCAGGCGTTCTTGTCGCCGGTCTTGCCATGATACTTGTCGCGACGCGCTCTGGGGTGACTCTGGTCATAAACACGAGCTAAATGTTGAAAATCAAGATGAGTATAGACTTGAGTGGTGGCAATGTCGGCGTGCCCGAGTAACTCCTGTACGGCCCGCAGGTCGCCACTGGATTCAAGCATGTGGCTGGCAAACGAGTGTCGCAACAGATGGGGATGGAGCTTCTGGTCGGCACCACGGCTGATGCCCCAGCGGCTCATGCGGGCCTGGATACTGCGATGACTGAGTCTCTCGCCCCTTTGGCTGACAAACAGCGCGGTTTCCCCGTCATTGGCCAGCGCCGCCCTGAGTGGCAGCCAGGCCTGAATGGCCGCGACCGCCTTTTGGCCCACCGGCAGCAGTCGCTCCTTGCCGCCCTTACCCAGCACCCGGACTTCGCCGCCGCGCAGATCAACGGCATCAAGGTCCAGACCTGCCAGCTCCGCCAGACGCAACCCGGAAGAGTACATCAACTCGAACATGCACAGGTCACGGACTTCCAGAGGGTCGTCAGGCTGACCATCCAGGAGGTGATTGAGTTGATCCACGTCGGCCACGCGAGGTAAACGACGCCCGCTCTTGGGGGCTCGGATGTCCAGCGCCGGATTATCCGAGGCCAGCTTTTCCCTGAGCAGGAACTGGTAGAAACGACGAGTGGCGGAGAGGTGGCGCGCAATGCTTCGCCCTGACAAACCTTCCCGGCTGAGCGTTGCCACGTACCGGCGCAAATCATGATTGCCCACCCTCTGCCAGGCGGCTATCCCGCTTTGGCTCAGCCAGCTGGCCAGACGCAGCAGATCTCGCTGATAGCTTTCGCAGGTTCTGGGGGAATGCCGTTTTTCAGAAGCCAGGTGCCGGATGAAATCCGTCAGCGGCCTGGA
>JAWWAT010000007.1:0-23935 GCA_033721635.1 Marinobacter sp.
GGCCTCCCGAAATTGCACAAGAGCATTCCTGTCAGGTGAGCCAGACATTTCCAACAGCACTTGCAGCAGCCCCCAACCTTGATCGTTGTAGCGTTCCGTAGGCGAAAGCCCCTCACCCTTGAAATTCACATAGTCGATGATGGCGTAGACGCCGCCGGGTGTCTGACTGAGCGCTTCCAGCCTGTCAGCCACTTCTGACTTTCGATCATCCGGAGCAGCCTCAACAATTTTCCCCAGCGACTGCCTGGCCCGGCGGAATATGAATTCCGCCTGAATCCCCTGAGTGCCCGCCAGAAACTCGCGCAGTTCCGCGAGCCGTGGCGAGTCGTCGACAGCCACGAATTCCGCTTTTTCGCTCCAGGGCGCATCGAAGGGCTCCAGCGCTCTCAACCACTCGGGAATGTTGACCTGACGTTGCTCCATATACTCCATCAGAGCCGGGAAGCTCTCGACGAATCGCCCATTGACACCCTTCGGATACCAGATGAAGTGGCCGATACCGAGTGAGGGAAACGCCTCGCCGTCGTTCCAGTGGACCAGGCACTGGAAACGCCCGGCGCATTCGTTCTGGAAAATCTGCTGGCCCACCCAGTCCAGCTGGGCAGGAGTCAGTGTCAGCGAGACATCGACATCCGGGCCCGTGGGTGAAGTAAGTTGCGAGCTTTCTGATCCGGAACTGTTGTCCTCACCGGCGGGATCACAGCCAGTGAGTGCGAAAACACCCATCAGAGAGAACAATACAAGGGATTTACCAAACACCAGCGCCTCCGGGAAAGTCAGAATTGTGCGCGATCACTCTACCGCGTGTTCTGCCAGCCTGGCTTTTATGTCCTCCGGAATCGGCAGCGCTTTCTCGGTTTCGTAATCGAAGTGAATCAGCACGGCGACGCCCCGGGCAATCTGCTTGTCGCCCTGCCAGGCTTCCTGAACCACGTGGAACGAGGAATTGCCGATCTTGCCGATGCCTGTTTTGATCTTGACCGGAATATGCCAGTAGCTCTGGGCCATCAGATCAATCTCCAGCCGTGCAATGATCAGCGGCCAGGTTTCCGCCTCAAGGGTGGGATGAAAAATCCGGAAAACCGGCGTTCTGGCCTGCTCGAACCAGACCGGTAAAGTGGTATTGCTGATGTGCCCAAGGGCATCGGTATCGCTGAAACGTGGTTCCAGTTCCAGATAAAACATGGCGGCTTCCCCTTTCTGAAAACCGCCTACTATACACCGGCGGGCCCCAAACACCCCAAATCTGCGACTAAGGCACGAGGCGCAGTACCCGCCCATCGGCGCTGTCGGTCAGCAGATATACCGCGTCCCCGGGCCCGGTGGCGACATCCCGAATACGCTCGTCGAGCTCTCCGAGCATCGTTTCCACGTCGCTGGCCTGCCGTCCTTCGAGCGTTACACGGTGTACACTTCTGTCGGCAAGAGCGCCCACGAGCAGGTTGCCCTGCCAATCTGGAAACAGCTCGCCCCGGTAGCGGGTCATCCCTGAGGGCGCAATGGAAGGCGTCCAGTGCAGCAGCGGCTCCTCCATACCCTCGCGCTCAACAAAGGGTGTGATCATGGCGCCGGTATAGTCTATGCCATGAGTGATCACCGGCCAGCCATAGTTGTGCCCTGGCTCGATGATGTTGACCTCATCGCCACCGCGAGGGCCGTGTTCATGGGCAATCAGCAGGCCGTCAACCGAATCGTAGACCAGCCCCTGCACATTGCGATGTCCGTAACTGTAGATTTCCGGAAGAGCATCGTCCCTGCCAACGAAGGGATTGTCCGCGGGTGCCGTGCCATCCGGGTTCAGGCGGACAATCTTGCCAAGATGACTGGACAGGTCCTGCGCCTTCTCACGATAGTCGAATCCGTCTCCCAGGGTGACGATCAGCGTACTATCGGGAAGCCACGCCATTCGGCCACCGTAATGGGCACTGCCCCGCTTCGCAGGTTGAGCCCGAAATATCTCAACAACGTCCCGAAGAGACTTTCCCTGTAACTGACCACGGGCAACACAAAGGTGATTGGCTGCGGCGGTACCGCAAGCGTAGGCGAGAAATACCGCCTGGTCAGTCTCAAAATCCGGCGACAGCAGAACATCAAACAGACCAGCCTGAGCATCATTGAAAACCGTCGGCACGCCGCTGATCGGCTCCGGATCCAGATCCCACTGCCCTGAAATGCGGCGCAACCGCCCTGCCCGCTCCGTCACCAGCGCTCCACCCTCGGGCAGAAACGCCAGGGACCAGGGATGCTCCAGCCCGGAGATTAATGTCTCGACGCTGTAGTTGCCGGGAGACTGGGCCTGAACCGGTGCGGGCAGAGACCCGAGGCCCAGTGCCAGGCAACACGCAAGCATAGCCGTCGGTGCATGACCAACGACACCCGCAAGCGGCCTGGCCGTCAATCGGGCGAACAACGCACCCGCAAACGCCGCCGTTAGCAACATCGCGAGCAGGCCACCCGTAGACCGGGTAGCCGCAATAAGCGTTGGCATGGGGGCCAGCGCATTGGCAGTGAGCAGCGCCAACCAAAGCCCGCCGGCCCCGGCAAGGGCAAACAGCGGCACCCGCAGCCCACGCCCCATGAAACTTGAGACAGCCGCGGCGACGCTCTGGGAAACGAGGAAACTGACACCAAAAAGGATCCCGTAAAGGGGCGCGAAGGAAACCAGATCATGCACAGTGGCGGACAGGCGGGCGTCAAATCCAACCCCCACCCCGATGGCCTGAAGGGCCAGGAGGTTTAGCTGGGTCTGGACCACCGTACCAAGAACCACTCCGACCACCAGTGCCACCAGGAAACTGATGACGTTTTTCTTCGTTTCCTGCATTCCAGCCATGTTGTCCGCCTCCAAAACCGTTTGCCGTTTATACGACCAATTCTGTCAGATACAAACATAAAAAAGCCGGAGCATCACGCTCCGGCTTTTTTATAGGCGACTCAGGCCTGCAGGTTCACTGCTCCACAAAGGCCCGCTCAATTACGTAATGCCCCATCTCGCCGCCCCGGGCTTCCTTGAAACCCATGTTGTTCAGGATGGCGCAGGTATCCTTGAGCATGCTCGGGCTACCGCAGATCATGAAGCGATCGTTCTCGGGGTCAAATTCCGGCAACTCCAGATCACTGGTAATTTTCCCGGTTTCCATGGCGTCGGTCAGCCTGCCCTGATTCCGAAACTCTTCACGGGTGACCGTGGGGTAGTACACCAGTTTGCCTTTCACCATCTCACCGAAATATTCGTTTTCCGGCAATTCCTCAATCTCCTTCTGGTAGGCCAGCTCAGAAACGTAGCGAACGCCGTGGGTCAGGATCACCTTATCAAATGCCTCGTAAACTTCAGGGTCCTTGATGATGCTCATAAACGGTGCGAGCCCCGTGCCCGTACTGATCAGCCACAGGTTTTTCCCCGGCAGGAGATTGTCCAGAATCAGGGTACCCGTCGGCTTGCGGCTCACCAGGATCTCGTCACCCACCTGAATCTTTTGCAGGCGGGAGGTCAGTGGACCGTCCTGAACCTTGATCGAGAAGAACTCCAGCTCCTCCTCGTAATTGGCACTGGCGATACTGTAGGCGCGCATCAAAGGCTTGCCTTCGGTTTCCAGACCGATCATGACAAAATGACCGTTCTTGAAACGAAACCCCGGGTCCCGGCTCGTGGTAAAGCTGAACAGAGTATCGTTCCAGTGATGCACGCTGGTCACTTTTTCTTTGATCAAATTGCTCATGTAAGCCTCTTGACTGCTCGTTGGCCGTTTTTTACGGCAAGTGTCTCAAATTCGGATTACTAACAGTCTAACGCGCTCCAACCTATCGGGAAAATGGGATATTTTCATAACCTTATTCGGGCGAATCGATTAAGCTGAATCACCCTCCCACGTAGTTATCATTTGTACTATAACCTATCAGATAAGGAGTTCCCGTAAGGCTCAGATGGAGATAGAGAGCCTGAAATCAGAGCGCAAGGAGATAGCTGATGCTTAACCATCTTATTCTGGCTGTGGACTACACCAAAGACTGGGAGGTCGCCATGGAGCGCCTGCCCCTGATGCTGTCATTACTTG
Organism: Marinobacter sp.; assembly: GCA_033721635.1. GTDB lineage: Bacteria > Pseudomonadota > Gammaproteobacteria > Pseudomonadales > Oleiphilaceae > Marinobacter. The sequence continues at coordinate 4,056 of JAWWAT010000007.1, forward strand.
GTACCCAAAAACTGACATTGGTTTACATCATCGAGACTCATAAACGCCGGCATCAGGAAGACGAAGAGGGCGCTATTGCCGGCAAGCTCAAGGCACTTGGCGAAAAGCTGGGGGATGACCTGCGCGTTACTACCGACTTTCAGGTTGGACGTGGATTTGTAGCGAGCCAGATCCTCGATATCGCCAAGACCATCCATGCCGACGGCATTGTGGTGTGCAATCGCAGCCACTCCGCGGCAAAAGAACTTTTCTTCGGGAACATCGCGCTTAACCTCGCACGAATGACAAGGTTGCCCCTGCTCGTGATTCCCATAGACCGGTCCTCGCCCTCTGCCGAAGAGGAGATCCTTTTCGCCACTGATGGCTCAGACGCGTCACTGAATGCCGAGGCATGCTTCGAAAACCTCTTAACCAGTGGACACACGGGTCGTATATTATGGGTACAAACCGACCAGGCCAGCATCGATAACGACGCTGTAAAGCAACGGGTCGATGCCCTGGCGAGCCGGAACCCCAACGCCCATAGAAATATTCTGACCGGCAAGGCAGCATCAGAAATTATCCGGGTTATCGAAACCGATAAACCCGCTCTGACCGTCCTTGGCAAACGGGGGGCAACGCCCATCGAGAGCCTGCCCCTGGGCAGCACCACGGAAAAAGTAGCCGGTGCAAGCACTCAACCGGTTCTGATAGTACCTTGATGAATGCCTGTCAGAGTGGGAAGCCGACCATTGAATAACGGAAGGCGGGCGGCTAACGTATTGACCTGTTCGAATACAACAATGCTTTCATTCGAGTGCATCGATTATGAAGTACAGCTTCCGCCAGCTGGAAGTATTCCTCGCCGCAGCTCACTTCCAGAATATCACTCGCGCCGCGGAATCCCTGGCAATGTCCCAGTCCGCGGCAAGCAGTGCGCTCAAGGAGCTGGAAAACCAATTCGACATCCAGCTGTTTGACCGGGTTGGCAAACGCCTGCAACTGAACGAACTGGGGCGACTTTACCGTCCCAAGGTGGAGGCCGTTCTGGCCCAGGCAAGCGAACTGGAACAGGCGCTCAGCAAACACACCGAAGTGGGTGCGCTCAAAGTCGGTGCCACACTCACAATCGGCAATTATCTGGCCGTGGGCGTCATGGCCCAGTACATGAATACCCCTGACCACCCACGGGTATCCCTGGAAGTTGCCAACACGAGCACCATCGCCAGACGGGTCAAGGATTTCGAACTGGACATAGGGCTCATTGAAGGGGAATTACAGTCACCAGAACTGGATGTGTTGCCCTGGCGGGGCGATGAGCTTGTCGTGTTCTGCTCCCCCACCCATCCACTGGCTAACAAATCTTCGCTCTCGGATGAGGACCTGCGCAACGCCACCTGGATCATGCGGGAACCCGGATCAGGCACCCGGCAGAGCTTTGAGCGGGGCATGCACGGCCTGCTGCCGGACCTGAACGTGCTGCTGGAACTGGAGCACACCGAGGCCATCAAACGGGCGGTAGAGGCAGATCTGGGCATAGGCTGCCTGTCAGAAGTGGTGCTGGCCGACGCCTTTAAGCGGGGCAGCCTGGTGCCACTGGCCGTTCCCGAGCATCGAAAGTTTGATCGCCAGTTCTACTTCATCCTGCACAAGCAGAAATACCGCAGCGCCGGTATTGATGCCTGGATACAGCTTTGCCGGCAACTACGCTGAAACCGGTCCACTGTGGAACCGGAACTCCGTATCAGGCTCCTCGATCAACGCTCTCTCCAACGCCAGGAAATCACCCACGCGGGCCTCGATCGACTCACCGGCAGCCTGCTCGGCCAGCGTCAGATAATCCTGATAGTGGCGGGCTTCGGATTTCAGCAGACTGGTGTAGAAATCCGCCAGTTTCTCATCCAGGAACGGTGCCAGAGCGGCAAACCGCTCGCAGGAGCGCGCCTCAATGATTGCACCCACAATCAACACATCCACCAGGCGCCCGGGATCTTCTGACCGCACTTCCTGTCTCAGACCTGCGGCGTAACGCGCTGGGGTCAGATGGCAATAGTCCACACCCCGTTTTTGCATGATTGCAAGCACCTGCTCGAAATGACGGAGCTCTTCCCGGGCCAGACGCGACATCTTGTTCAACAAGTCGGTGTTATCGACGTAGCGATACATCAGGCTGAGGGCGGTGGAGGCGGCCTTTTTCTCGCAATGGGCGTGATCGATCAGCATCAGATCCTGGTTCGCCAGGGCATTGTCGATCCATTGCTGCGGGGTCCGGCATGGCAGGAAGTGATGAATCTCTTGTAGGGCGTCGTTCATGGCTCAGACTGTTGGTTGATTGGCGACCGGCGAGTATAGCGCGTTTAGCAGATTACTCCGACCTCTGTCCAACTTAACTTTATAAGGGGTTTCCTATAGAATGCAGCGCCAGATTAAGGAGTCTCTGAATAAATCCTGAAACCCCATCGGTGCTTTGAGGCATTATTCAGAGGCTCCTGCGGCCTTTCCGCCAAAACCTCCCGTCAGGCAAGAAGCCGGCGCGGGACATTCCAACTGATGAGGGTCCATATCGTGTTAGAAGCCTATCGTGAACACGTTGCTGAACGTGAAGCCCTGGGTATTCCTCCCAAGCCCCTGAACGCCGAGCAGACCGCTGCTCTGGTCGATCTGCTGAAAAACCCGCCGGCTGGCGAGGAAGATACCCTGGTGTATCTCCTGGAAAACCGCATTCCGCCGGGCGTCGACGAGGCAGCCTATGTCAAGGCCGCTTTCCTGACCGCCATTGTGAAAGGCGAAGCGTCTTCTCCGCTGCTGGACAAGCAGACAGCGGTCAAGCTGCTGGGGATGATGCAGGGTGGCTATAACATTGCGACCCTGGTTGACCTTCTGGACGATTCCGAACTGGCAGAACTTGCTGGTGAGCAGCTCAAGCGCACCCTGCTGATGTTCGATGCCTTCAACGACGTGAAGGAAAAGATGGACGCTGGCAACCCCGTTGCCAAGGCAGTCATCGAATCCTGGGCCAACGGCGAGTGGTTCACCAACAAGAAGAAGGTACCCGAGAGCACCAAGATGGTGGTGTTCAAGGTTACTGGCGAAACCAACACCGACGACCTGTCACCGGCCCCGGATGCCTGGTCCCGCCCTGACATCCCGCTGCATGCGCGCGCTGCCTACAAAATGGAGCGCGATGGCCTGAAGCCGGAAGAGCCCGGCGTAACCGGCCCCATGAGCCAGATCAACGAAATCAAGTCCAAGGGCCTGCCCGTGGCCTTCGTTGGTGATGTTGTCGGTACCGGTTCTTCCCGCAAGTCGGCCACCAACTCCGTACTGTGGTTCTTCGGTGAAGATGTCCCCGGCGTCCCCAACAAGCGCGCCGGTGGCGTCTGTATTGGCAACAAGGTGGCTCCGATCTTCTTCAACACCATGGAAGATGCCGGCGCCCTGGTATTCGAAGCCCCGGTTGACGACCTGAACATGGGCGATGTCATTGATATCCGCCCGTACGAAGGCAAGATCCTGAACGAAGCCGGCGAAACCATCTCCGAGTTCAAGTTCAAGTCTGATGTCATCCTCGACGAAGTTCAGGCCGGCGGTCGTATTCCGCTGATCATCGGTCGTGGCCTCACTGCCAAAGCACGTACCGCCCTGGGCATGGGCCCGACCGACCTGTTCCGTCTGCCAAAAGACCCGGAAGCGGGCACCAAGGGTTTCACCCTGGCCCAGAAGATGGTCGGCAAGGCCTGCGGCCTGGAAGAAGGCAAAGGTGTTCGTCCGAACACTTACTGCGAACCGCACATGACCACCGTCGGCTCCCAGGACACAACTGGCCCGATGACCCGGGACGAACTGAAAGACCTGGCGTGTCTGGGCTTCCAGGCTGACCTGGTCATGCAGTCCTTCTGCCACACTGCCGCCTACCCGAAGCCGGTTGATGTTGAAATGCAGCACACCATGCCGGACTTCATCCAGACCCGTGGCGGCGTTGCCCTGCGTCCTGGTGACGGCATCATCCACTCCTGGCTGAACCGCATGCTGCTGCCGGACACCGTCGGTACCGGTGGTGATTCCCACACCCGTTTCCCGATGGGCATTTCCTTCCCGGCCGGTTCCGGTCTGGTTGCGTTTGCCGCTGCCACTGGTGTTATGCCGCTGGACATGCCGGAATCCGTTCTGGTTCGCTTCAAGGGCGAAATGCAGCCGGGCATCACCCTGCGTGACCTGGTACACGCTATTCCGCTGTACGGCATCAAGCAGGGCCTGCTGACCGTTGAGAAGAAAGGCAAGATCAACGAGTTCTCCGGTCGCATCCTGGAAATCGAAGGCCTGGAGCACCTGACCGTTGAGCAGGCGTTCGAGCTGTCCGACGCCTCCGCTGAGCGCTCCGCCGCCGGTTGTACCATCAACCTGTCTGAAGACTCCGTGGCCGAGTACCTGCGCTCCAACATCACCATGCTGCGCTGGATGATTGCCGAAGGTTACGGCGATCCTCGCACCCTCGAGCGTCGCGCCCAGCAGATGGAAGAGTGGCTGGCCGATCCGAAGCTGATGCGTGCCGACAAGGACGCCGAGTACGCCCACGTGGTGGAAATCGATCTGGCTGAAATCAAGGAGCCGATTGTATGCTGCCCCAACGACCCGGATGACGCCCGGACGCTGTCCGAAGTGGCCGGCGACAAGGTTGACGAAGTGTTCATCGGTTCCTGCATGACCAACATCGGTCACTTCCGTGCCGCCGGTAAGCTGCTGGCTCAGAACAAGGAACCCCTGAAGACCCGTCTGTGGATGTCTCCGCCCACCAAGATGGATCAGGCTCAGCTGATGGAAGAAGGTTACTTCAACATCTACGGCACCGCCGGTGTTCGCACCGAGATGCCGGGCTGCTCCCTGTGCATGGGTAACCAGGCTCGTGTGGCCGCCAAGAGCACCGTGCTGTCCACCTCTACCCGTAACTTCCCGAACCGCCTGGGCGATGGTGCCAACGTGTACCTGACGTCTGCGGAACTGGCGGCTGTGGGTGCGGTTCTGGGCAAGCTCCCCTCCGCTGAGGAGTACATGGAGTACGCCAAGGACCTGAACAGCATGTCGAAAGAGATCTACAAGTATCTCAACTTCGACCAGATGGAGAACTACACCAAGAAGGCTTCTGAGGCGAACGTCGCTTAAGAACCGGCCTTTGCGGTAACGCTCCATAAAAACGCCAGCTTTCGGGCTGGCGTTTTTTTATTGTCAGCTAGAACAGCACAAGCCTTACCAGTATCGCAGCCACCATCGTCAAGGTAATCCACTTCACCCATTTTGCGCCCTGCTCGCCCACATTAACCCTTGCCGCAATATAGGCGCCGACCACATTACCGACCGCCAGCGTCAACCCCACACCCCAACGCACCTGGCCATTGAACGCAAAAACCAGAAGAGCGGCAAAGGTGAATAGCAAGACGATGAAAACCTTGAGCACATTTACCTGGCGCAGATCTATTTTCAGCATGTGATAAAGAACCACAATGAACAACACTCCGACCCCTACCTGGATAAACCCTCCGTAGACACCAATGACAAACATGGCGAGGTAAATAGAGGGCCTGAGACGATCCTTCGTCAGAGGTGTGGTGTCCAGCTTTGGCTGGGGGAGAAGCAGAAACACGGATGCTCCGATCATGGCTGCTACCAGCACGAACTGAAACACCGCATCGGGAACCCCGGTAGCCACCCAGGCGCCCAGCAGGGAGCCAACGACCGCCGGGATGGCCAGATACAAGCTAACCACCAGGTTGCTATGACCCATGCGGTGAAAACTGCTCACCGCCATCACGCTCTGCAACGTGATAGCTACCCGGTTGGTGCCATTGGCCACCTGCGGCGGCAAGCCCAGGAACATCAACAATGGCAATGTGAGCATGGACCCACCTGCGGAGAGTACGTTGATAAATCCGGCGATACCGCCGATCGACAACAATGCCAATACTTCAGGAAAGGTCACTCAACCTGCTCCACAGGGTGATATTCAGGAAAGGACAATAAACGATCTTGATGTTCACTTGAACGAAAAAGGGCTCCCGAGGGAGCCCTTTCACTTCTCTTGGCACGCCATGCGCGCCGGTGATTACCGCTCGATGTGCTGATACTCGCCAGCATCGGCGGTCACACTGCTCACCACCAGGATGGCAATGAAAGAAAGGATGAAGCCAGGAATAATCTCATAGACACCCGGGCCACCCATGAACGAGCCGTTCCAGCCCAGGGAAATCCAGATGATGACCGTGGCAGCACCGACTACCATGCCTGCGATCGCACCTGCGCCGTTGGTGCGCGGCCACATCAGTGACAGGATGATCAGCGGGCCGAATGCAGCACCAAAGCCTGCCCATGCGTTGGCAACCAGCGCCAGAACCTGGGAGTCAGGATCAGAGGCGATGAAGGCTGCGACCAGACCGACGATGACAACGCACACCCGGCCAATACTTACGCATTCCTTATCGGTTGCTTCCTTACGCAGGAACAGGCGATAGAAGTCCTCTGTCAGCGAAGAAGAAGACACAAGCAACTGACTGGAGATTGTACTCATAACCGCCGCCAGCAGGGCCGCATAAAGGAAGCCTGTAATCAGGGGGTGGAAGAGCATATCGGACAGAATAATGAAGATGGTCTCCGGATCCTGTATGTCCATGCCATTGCGAATGGCGTAGGCGCGACCAAATACACCCAGTGAGATCGCGCCGATCAGGGAAATCAGCATCCAGCTCATGCCGATGTTCCGGGCGACCGGCACATCCTTCAGGGTGCGGATGGCCATAAAGCGCACAATGATGTGAGGCTGACCAAAGTAACCCAACCCCCAGGTAACCGCAGACAGCCAACCTATGAAGGTCAGGCCTTCCGTCCAGGAAAGGAGCGTGGGATCCACTTCATTCAACGTTTGTGAGGCCTGGGCAAAACCGCCACCGCCTTCGCCAAACAACACAACCGCCGGCATGATCACCAGCGCCAGCATCATGATGCAGCCCTGCACAAAGTCCGTCATGCTCACGGCGAGGAAACCGCCAACCACGGTGTAAGCAAGTACCACGCCCAGGGTAATGACGATACCAACCGCGTAATCACTCAAGCCACCGAAATTGAAAATACCGGAGAACGCGCTTTCGAACAGCTTGCCACCGGCAACCAGGCCGGACGCCGTGTACACTGCAAAGAAGATAACAATGACCACCGCGGATACGGTTCTCAGGGAAAGTGCCTGTGTTGGGAACCGGTTCGCCAGGAACGACGGAATGGTAATGGCATTACCGTAGTGAACCGTCTGTTCCCGAAGCCGTGGCGCCACAAGGGTCCAGTTAAAGAACGCGCCAACGAGCAGACCAATACCAATCCAGGCCGAACCCAGGCCCGATGCAAACAATGCCCCGGGCAAGCCCAGAAGCAACCAACCACTCATGTCAGAAGCACCGGCCGACAGGGCCGCTACTTTAGGACTGAGAGCACGCCCACCCAACATATAATCCTCGGATGAGGACGTAGCTCTGCGCATGGCATAAACGCCAATGGCGATCATGAGCGCAAAGTAAGCAAATAGACTAATCCAAACACCAATAGCCATAGGGGCTCCTCCGGTTTAATGAGTCGGAATAGATCCGCTCGTAAAGCACATGGCTGACCTAATGCCAACTCGCTGCACTGTTCTTCTTTTGTTTCCGAATTCCATCTCGGTTGAAGCAGGGATTTTCCTTGTAACCATCCCCTGAACCTGAGTTCGCAAAGAGCATTTGCAACTCTTGCCGCGCGCACGCGCCAGGCCGGGCTCCAGTCGCTATAACTTAGTATTAGTCCGGATTTCAGGCTTACGAAATCCTACGATTCTTTTGCACAATCCTACGGGACTCAGAAACTGGCAGGCCAAATCAGGCCACACTCTCGCCAACCTGCAATCGTGATGGCGTGGTCCCCTTGTATTTCCGCAAAGCATTTGTCAGAGCGCTCTGCGACGAGAAACCGGTCCGGTAACTGATCTCAGACACCGTGAGAGTCGTTGTTGCGAGGAGGTGGGCGGCTTGATCAAGTCGTGTTTGTAACAGAAACTGGTGCGGCGTTATACCTGCCAACTCCCTGAACACCTCATGGAAACGGCTGACGCTGAGGCAAACCTCCCCTGCCATGTCTTCAACGGTGATCTTTTTGTGGAGATTTCTGAGAATATAGCGTCGGACTGCATCAGGACTGATAGCATTCCGGTTTGAAGTGAAGGTCTGGCCATCCGTGATCCGGTCAGCCATGCAGTACAGAATGCTGGAGGCCAGGTGCTGCTGAAGTGTTACATGATCGGGCGCGCGATCAAACTCGCCGGCGGCGAACTGGACAAGACCGTGCAGGCGACTATCCATTTGCAAGGTTCGCGGCTTTTCAAATACCCGCATCATGCGCTCATAGTCGGCGTGAGCCGGTGAATTAACGGCGGGTGCAAGCGGATCGAGATTGATGACCAGAACATGGTTCTTGTCATTACCACGATAATCGTGTCGGGCTTCCGTGGGCACCAGATAGGCCCGCCAGGTGTCCAGGTAGGCCCCTGCTCCATCAACGCTCAACTCGGCTTCGCCGCGCACTCCAATCACAATCTGGTGATGCTCATGCCAGTGCTGATGCGCGGCCATGGGAAGCTTCAGAAGTTTCGCGTTAACCATTAAAACTGCCAGCGTTTAACTGAGAATGTTCCTCAATTAAAGCAGAACATTACAGAAAGTGCACGAATGGAGCAAAAACAACGGCAAAGCAAGAGTATTCAACGGGCTTCTAAATGATTCACCCAACAGTGAAAAAGGCCCGAGACCTGCTCAGACACCTCTGCAAGCCCGCGAGCGGCATCAATCACGTGATATCTGGCGGGCTGTGCCTTCGCTCTGGCAAGATAGGTATCCCTGATTCGCTGAAAGAACTCCAGATCCTCCTGTTCAAAGCGATCAAGCTCACCCCGCTTGCGAGCCCGAGCCATCCCTGTGTCCACGGGGGCATCCAGAACGATAACGTGGTCCGGACGAATGTCACCCTGAACAAGGGTTTCAAGTACGGCGATTCGTTCCTCGGGAACGCCCCGGCCACCGCCCTGATAGGCAAAGGTCGCATCGGTGAAACGGTCGCACAAGACCCACTGGCCGCGCTCAAGGGCCGGCAGGATCCGCGTATGAAGGTGCTGGGCCCTGGCTGCGAACATCAGCAGCAGCTCGGTGATTTCATTCACCGGCTCGTCCCGGGGTGCCAGCAGAAGCTCGCGGATGGCCTCAGCCATGGGCGTGCCTCCTGGCTCCCGGGTGACGATATAGTCGACACCCATCTGGTCAAGAGTGCTGGCTGCATTGGTCAACTGGGTCGACTTGCCAACTCCCTCGGTGCCTTCAAAGGTTATGAACTGCCCCCGAACCGTCATCCCGCGTCCTCATCGTCGTCGCTGCCCTGTGGTGCAGGCGAGGAGCGATAGTCTTCACGTCTGTTCAACTGGAACTCACGCACGGCTTTCTGGTGTTCCGACAGTGTGCGGGAAAATTTGTGGGTGCCATCCCCCCTGGCAACGAAATACAGTGTATCGCCATCATCCGGGTGCAGGGCCGCATGAATGGCATCCCGGCCTGGCAGGGCAATGGGTGTGGGAGGCAGGCCGCTGATTCTGTAAGTATTGTAGGGTGTATAGGTCCGCAGGTCCTTGCGACCGATTCGTCCCTGATAGCTATCGCCCATGCCGTAAATTACCGTGGGATCGGTCTGCAACCGCATACCCTTCTGAAGACGACGGACAAACACGCCCGCAACCTGATCCCGCTCGTGGGGCGCGCCTGTCTCACGCTCCACAATCGAGGCCATAATCAGGGCCTCGTATGGCGTATCATAAGGAAGCCCTTCTTCCCGCGCTTCCCACTCCTCGGCCAGCACTGCTTCCATCCGGTTGAAAGCCCGCTTCAGCAGGTCGAGGTCAGATTCGCTACTGGTAAAGGCGTAGGTATCCGGAAAAAAGCGCCCTTCGGAATGCTCGCCCTCGGCGCCAACAGCTGACATGATCTGCTCACTGGTCCACTGGCCGGTGACCTTTTGAAGCCGCTCAGCCTGGGCCAGAGCTGCTCTCATGTCCTTGAAGGTCCAACCCTCTATGAACTGAACGTACCAGTGTTTGGTATCCCCCGAGACCATGACATCGATCATGTCCGTGGCGCTCATGCCACTGAGAAATTCGTACTGGCCGGCCTTGATCCGGGTCTGCTCAGGCTCGAGCCGCCCATATAACCTCAGCCAAAGCCGGTCTGAAACCAGCCCCTCAGCCTCAAGCCGACCAACCACTTCGATGAAGGAGCTGCCCTGAGGAACGCTAAAAAGCAGCGGCTCTTCCAGTGTCACTGGCTTTTTCAGCCCTTCCAGACCCTGCCACACCCAGAGGCCGGTTCCTGCCGAGGCAAGCACGGCGACGCAAACGCACGCAAGCAATAACTTCTTGAGCAAAGGATTTATTCCAGTGTTTCGAGAGGATTGAAGATTGTCGCAAGTCCGCTATCGACAGGCAAATCGTGACCGGCGATAGTGCGAACCGGAACAATGCCAAGCACGCTGTTCAACAGAAACAGACCCTGGCAATCAGGGCCCAGCACATCACTTACAGTGACCGCCCGCTCTGCTACCGACTCCCCATTCTGCCTCAGACGCTCCAAGAGCCACTGCCTGAGCACACCGGCGACCGCGAGACTCGACACCGGCGGCGTTACCCACCCGCCGGCCTGCCGAAGCAGAAGATTGGTACGGGTACCTTCCACCAGATTGCCGTCACGATCAGCCATGACCACCTCGAATAGGGAGGGTCCGATCTCAGCGGCTGCCAGAACCTGCTCGATCCGGTTCAGGGACTTTATCCCGGCAAGCAACGGATTAACGGCAAGCGGCACCGCGGAAAAATCAACGGCAACGCCGGCGAGATCCGGTGCCGGAGGCAACGGCGAAGCCGACACCAGCAGATTTGGCTCCATCCCGGGATCAGGCTGGTATCCCCGCCCACCACTCCCGCGGGTCAGCGTGAGCTTGAGAATCCAACCCTCTGCCTTGAAACGATCACCAAATCGATGCGCCGCCTCAACGCACACGTTGGCAAGCTCCTTTCGCGTTACCTCGATCCCGAGGCGTCTGGCGTCGCGCACCATACGCTCCAGGTGGCGGGAAAGCAGAACACCTTGCTGGCCGGACATCCGAATGGTCTCGAATAACCCGTCACCGTAGGCAAGCCCCCGGTCATTGGCAGGCAGACCACCCTCATCGGCCCAGAAAAGACGAAACACGACGAGGGTCAGCCTTCGTAGCGACGGAAAATCAGGGTTCCATTGGTACCACCGAATCCGAACGAGTTGGACAGAGCCACCCGTACGTCGGCCTGACGGCTCTTGTGGGCAACAAGATCCAGATCGCATCCTTCATCAGGATTGTCCAGATTGATGGTTGGAGGCAGCACACCGTCACGAATCGACAATACCGAGAAAATGGCCTCTACGGCACCGGCGGCGCCAAGCAGGTGCCCTGTCATCGACTTGGTGCTGCTCATGGCCAGTTTTTCAGCATGCCCGCCGAATACCCGCCGTACCGCAGCCACCTCGGCGACATCACCGACCTGGGTGGAGGTGCCGTGGGCATTGATATAATCAATTTCGCCCGGGTTCAGACCGGCGTCACGCACGGCGTTGGCCATGGATCGCGCCGCGCCCTCACCGTCTTCTGGCGGTGCCGTAATGTGATGGGCGTCATCACTCATACCGAAGCCAACCACTTCGCCGTATATCGTTGCGCCCCGCTGCTTCGCGTGTTCAAGCTCTTCAAGAACCACCACACCAGCGCCATCACTGAGAACAAAGCCGTCACGGTCTTTATCCCAGGGGCGGCTGGCCTTTTCCGGCTCGTCGTTGCGGGTAGACAGCGCCCGGGCGGCAGAAAAGGCTGCCATACCGGTGCGCGTGGTCGCCATTTCCGACCCACCGGCCAGCATAACCTCAGCGTCGCCATAGGCGATCGTACGGGCCGCATAGCCAATGTTATGGGTACCGGTAGTGCAGGCGGTCACGATTGCGATGTTCGGGCCGCGATAGCCGAAACGGATAGCGGCGTTCCCTGAGATCATGTTGATAACGGAGGCCGGAACAAAAAACGGCGACACCTTGCGGGGCCCGGACTGGTCCATGGTAAGAACACTTTTCTCGATGTACTCGAGACCACCGATGCCGGAGCCAATCGCAATACCGACGCGCTCCCGGTCAAGCCGGTCAAATGCCTCAAGGCCACTGTCGTCAACCGCTTGTTGGGCGGCAATCAGGCCATAGTGGATGAAGGCGTCGAGCTTCCTCGCGTCCTTGGGAGAAAGGTAGGAGGCCATATCCAGATCCCGCACGGCCCCTCCTATCCTCGTGTTATAGGCGGACGCGTCGAAGCGGTCGATCATACCGATCCCGCTACGCCCTGCCTTGATGGCCTCCCAGGACGCTGCCACGCTGTTGCCCACTGGAGACAGCATGCCCATGCCTGTAATGACAACTCGCCGTTTCGTCATAACCCCTTGCACCTGATCTTGTTCGAATGAGCCTGAACGGAGATTGAACCTGATTTTCAGCCAATAAAAAAGCCGTCCCTCGCTGTTTCACAAGGACGGCTTTTTGCCTGGCTTTCTTAAATGCAGAGTATCAGGTGTGTGCGACGATGTAGTCGATCGCGTCCTGAACACTTGTCAGCTTCTCGGCTTCCTCGTCGGGAATCTCGGTTTCAAATTCCTCTTCCAGTGCCATGACCAGCTCAACGGTGTCCAGTGAGTCAGCGCCAAGATCCTCTACAAAAGAAGACGAGTTCTGAACTTCGGACTCTTTAACGCCCAACTGTTCACAAACAATCTTCTTCACGCGCTCTTCAACTGTACTCATAATGTCCTCACTTTGTGTGTCAACCAAGCAACTCAAGTGCTGCCAGTTTAGTTTAAACCCTACCTGCAAACAAGCAGGGATTCTGATAAACATGTTGTGCGACAAGGAGTTGCGCACAGACCCCAACAGGAGCCTTATCCCATGTACATTCCGCCGTTCACGTTGATGGTTTCACCCGTCACGTAACCGGCTGCATCGGAGGCCAGGAAGGCGACCACAGCTGCCACTTCTTCCGGCTCACCCAGACGACCCGCGGGTATGATTTCCAGCATAGTCTCGCGCTGCTTGTCGTCCAGTTTTTTTGTCATATCCGTGTCAATAAATCCGGGAGCCACGCAATTCGCGGTAATTCCCCGGTTCGACATTTCCTTGGCCAGGCTGCGGGTAAACCCTTCAACCCCGGCCTTGGCGGCGCAATAGTTGCCCTGCCCCGGGTTGCCCATACCGGCAACCACGGAGCTGATATTGATAATCCGACCCCATTTCGCCTTCGCCATACCGCGAAGCACAGCCTTGCTGGTGCGGTATACGCTGGACAAGTTGGTCTCCAGGACTGACGCCCAGTCCTCGTCCTTCAGACGCATCAGCAGGTTATCACGGGTGATGCCGGCATTATTGACCAGAATCAGCGGGGCACCGGATTTTTCCGTCAGCGCTTTAAGTCCTGATTCAATGCTGGCGGGGTCGGCAACGTTCATGACCATGCCGTAGCCTTTGTAGCCGCCCGACTGGAGATCATTGGTGATGGACTCAGCACCGGCCTCACTGGTCGCCGTACCGATGACTTCAGCGCCCTGCGCGGCCAGCGCACGGGCAATCGCTTGTCCGATGCCGCGAGTAGCGCCGGTTACCAGTGCGGTTTTACCTTCCAGAGACATGCATAACTCCCTTTCGTTTCAGGACTGGCCGAAAGCGTCGAGCGCCTTCGCCAGTGAATCCGGGTCTTCGATACTGTGAACCGCCAGGGCCCGGTCGATACGCTTGGCAAGCCCTGCCAATACTTTGCCGGTGCCGCACTCAACTGCAACTTCCACATCATTGCCAACCAGGGTACGCACGGAATCTGTCCAGAGCACCGGCGAGTAGAGCTGCTTGAGCAGGTTGGCTTTCAGTGTAGCGGATTCAGTCTCGGCCGCGGCGTTAACATTTTGTATAACCGGGATGACAGCATCGTTAAAGCGTACATCCTCCAGCGCTTTCGCCAGCTCCTCGGCAGCGCCCTTCATCAGGGCGCAATGGGATGGCACGCTCACGGGCAATGGCATTGCCTTCCGCGCGCCTTTTTCCTTACATGCCTCAATGGCGCGCTCAACCGCCCCTGCCGATCCGGCAATGACGACCTGCCCGGGGGCATTGAAGTTAACGGCGGAAACCACATCACCCTGTGCAGCCCCTTCGCAGGCCGCAACAACGTCGTCGTCTTCAAGGCCCAGGATGGCGGCCATTTTCCCTTCCCCTGCCGGCACGGCATCCTGCATCAGCTCACCGCGCAGACGAACCAGTTTTACCGCTTCAACAAAGTCGAGGCTCTCGGCGGCAACCAGGGCGCTATACTCGCCCAGACTATGGCCAGCAAGGAAATCCGGAGCACTGCCGCCTGCTACAAACCACTGCCGCCACAACGCGACACTGGCGGTCAGAAGCGCAGGCTGGGTAACCATGGTTTTATTGAGTTCTTCGGCCGGTCCCTTCTGGCAGAGTTCCCAGAGGTCATAGCCAAGCACATTGGAGGCTTCGGCAAAGGTCCTGTCGATAATGGGCCAGGCGTCAGCGGCGGCTGAGAGCATGCCCACTGATTGCGACCCTTGTCCTGGAAAAATAAAGGCTGATTTCATAAGCGGGATCTTATCGTCATTGGATGGTTACGTGAGATTAGCCAATAGTACAAGTTAGGCCAATTATCCGCGAATGCGTGGCCAAACCGGGACAGACTTTAGTCTCAGGTACTCAAAGCATGAGGTCGTCGAGGCGCTCATTGATACGGCGGGGCACTTCCAGTTCCACTTCCCTGACCGCCTGGCGAATGGCCGATAGCATGGCACGCTCATTCGCGTTGCCATGGCTCTTGATCACCACACCCTGGAGTCCGAGCAAACTGGCACCGTTGTGGCGGGAAGGATCCATCAATTGCAGAAGCCGACCGATAATCGGCCGGGCAAGCAGGCCGACCAGTCGACCGTAGAGATTCCGGGTGAAGGCCTGCTCCATCAATTCGATCAGCAGGCCGGCAACACCCTCGCCGGTTTTCAGGGCAATGTTGCCAACAAAGCCATCGCAAACGACCACATCTGCAACGTCCCGGAACAGATCGCTGCCTTCGACGTAACCGATGTAATTGATGGTATCGCACTGTGCCAACATGTGAGAGGCCAGACGGACCTGCTCATTTCCCTTGATCTCTTCCTCGCCAACGTTCAGCAAAGCGACCCGCGGCTCCGCCTGGCTGCAGATGGCCGAGGCCATGAGGGAGCCCATCAGGGCATACTGATAGAGGTTTTCGGCAGTTGAGTCGACATTGGCACCAAGATCGAGGACGTGACAACGCCCCCGGAGCGAGGGAATAAGCTTGGCAATGGCGGGACGCTCTATACCCGGATACATGCGGATGATGGTGCGGCCGAACGCCATCAACGCTCCGGTATTGCCGGCACTGACACAGCCCTGGGCTTCGTCATCGCGAACCAGGCTGAGGGCAATGGCCATAGAGGAGTTTTTCTTGTGGCGAAGGGCGTGAGAGGGACGCTCGTTCATACGAACCACGTCTGCCGCCTCGACAATGCGAATTCGGGCATGCCCCTCACGCAACAAGGCCTCGAGCTCACTCCGGATTCCTACCAGAACAATGCTCAAGGCCTCGTTTTCACGCACCGCCTGCAACGATGCAGCAACCACAACGGCAGCACCGCGGTCACCACTCATAGCGTCAATCGCGATGGTGACCGGTTTCACCGTTCGGCCATCCGATTCCGGGCGATGCATAGCGGCAACGAGATTACTCGTCGCGTGCTTCGATTACCTGCTTGCCACGGTAAAAGCCGTCAGGAGATACGTGGTGACGACGATGAACTTCACCGGTGGTCGCATCAGTGCTCAACGCAGCGGCGCTCAGCGCGTCGTGTGAACGGCGCATGCCACGCTTGGAACGGGTCTTACGGTTTTGCTGTACAGCCATGATTATGCTCCTGACCTGTTAACGTAAACTTTGTCTTGCTGAATAAGTAACGTCTGTTCGTTAAATGTGCGCTGGCTTCCCGAGGGATACCCGCGCCCGGTTAATGCTTTGTCTTCTTGAGGTCCGCCAGAACGCTGAACGGATTCTCTCCCGACTTCCTTACCGGCTCTGCTTCGGAGCCGTCAGGCTCGTAGGCTTCAAGATCTTCCCGGGCCGGACACTCGTCCCGTTCGTGAAGTGGGAACGGTGGCAACACCAGCAAAAGCTCATCTTCCACCATTGACCAGAGATCTGCCGTAAAATCATCGGTCAGAAACGGCTCAAGCTCTTTTGGTAGCTGCTGTGCCTGTTCGTCACTGGTGACCAGCCCCAACTTGAATTGGGAGACCAGTGTCACGCCCATAGCGCCCAGGCACCGCTGACATTCCAGCTCCACCGGAGCGGCCAACTCGCCCGATACAATTCGACGCCGCTCGCCATCCATAAAGAAAGATAGCTTTACCCGGCACGCAGCGCCTTCCGAAAATCCGAGCACCGCTTCGCGAAAACGGCCAAGCCCGCTGATGGGAATCTCTCCCTCCAGTGTGCTGTTGTGTTCCGCCAACCGGTAAGGATCAACAGATTTGGGCAACTCGGCGTTGGACGCGTTTGACATAGGCGCGCAATTTTAGGGGCGCAGCCCGCCGCTGTCAAAGACTTCGTTGCTTTTTCACAAGGCTTTCCGTGCAGGTAGGTGTAATTTACGATAACCGCCCCCCAGATCTTCTGGCCAGGCAATCAAAGGATGTTATCGATGACCCGCAAACCGATTTTACTGGCGTCTTCGTCGCCCTACAGAAAGACACTTCTGGAACGACTGGACCTGCCCTTTATCTGCGCCAGCCCGGACATCGACGAATCGCCCCAGCCAGGCGAATCCGGAGAGTCGCTGGCCACAAGGCTGGCGGAGAACAAGGCCCGGGCACTTGCAGATCGCTTCCCCGGCCACTGGATCATCGGCTCCGACCAGGTCGCCTGCCTGCCGGATGGCTCATTGCTTAACAAACCCGGCAACCATGAGCAGGCAACAATCCAGCTGCGCCAGAGCAGTGGTCACAAGGTGTTATTCTTGACGGGCCTGGCCCTGTTTGACGCCGATTCTGGAAAACTCGAGAGCCTTTGCGAGCCTTACAACGTCCGGTTCCGGGAACTGACTGACGAGGAAATTGAGGCCTACCTGCAGCGAGAGCAACCCTATGACTGCGCCGGCAGCTTCAAGATGGAGGGTCTGGGCATCGCACTGTTCGACGCCCTGGAAGGCCGGGACCCGAACAGCCTGGTGGGTTTACCCCTGATGGCCCTTAACGACATGCTGCGGCGCTGGGGCCGGAACCCCCTTTTGGAGAACCGGCTTGCGCCTGAAGGGATTTAACGCAATTCGAGGCGGGACTCGACCAGTTGACTGGCAAAACCCTCACCGAAGGCGACACCAAGCTGATCAACAATATCCTGGAACGGCGACTTGCGACGACTGTAGTCCACAAGCTCTTCCTGCCCGATGATCTGCCGGGCCACGTGTGACGCACTGCCAAGCCCATCAGCCAGGCCCAGCTCAACGGCCTGCTCGCCACTCCAGACCAGGCCACTGAACAGTCGCTCGTCATCCGCCAGGCGATCGCCACGCCCCTGCTTGACTGCTTCGATAAACTGTTGGTGCGTGTTCTCCAGCACGCTCTGCCAGAACATCACCTCTTCCTGCTCCTCGGGGGAGAATGGATCCAGGAATGCCTTGTTGTCACCGGCGGTGTAAAGGCGGCGATCCACGCCGATCTTCTCCATGATACCGGTAAATCCGAAGCCACCGGCGACAACGCCAATGGAGCCGACCAGGCTGGCACGGTTGGCGTAGATTTCATCCGCGGCCGCCGCAATGTAGTAGGCTCCGGAGGCGCCGATGTCTGAGATCACAGCGTAGACCTTCTTCTCCGGGTACTCTCCACGCAAGCGCTTTATTTCATCGTAGACATAGCCTGCCTGAACCGGACTGCCGCCAGGGCTGTTGATGCGCAGGATCACAGCCACCGAATTTGGCTCCTCAAAGGCTGTTCGGAGGGAACCCACAATATTGTCTGCACTGGCCAGCTCATCTGAAGCGATCGGCCCGTTTACCTCCACCAGGGCAGTATGCTTTCCTGCCACCCCTTCAATAGACTCGCCAAGCGGAAACTTGAACATGAAGAGCAAGGCGATCAGGTAACCGAAGGTCAGAAACTTGAAAAAGATGCCCCAGCGTCGACTGCGCCGCTGCTCAGCCTGCAACGACATAACCAGCTTTTCGATAAGCTTCCAGTCACGGCCAGACTCTGGAGGGAGCTTGGGCGATTTGCGCCCGAGCAATGGTTTACTCTCTTTCTCCGGCTCCACCGGCTTGTCACCCCAATCGGCAGACTTGTCAGATTCCCAGTCACTCATGCAAGCATCCTGTCAGCAACTTCAATGAATTCGGTCTGTTCATAGCCCCAGCACCCGCCGAAGATCAGGCACGGAATCGACAATTGCGTGCGGCGAATAGTCACCCAGCACATCGCGCTTGTGAACGCCCCACTCAACTCCAATGGAAGGCATGCCAATTCGCCGCGCCATTTCAAGGTCATATCGGGTATCGCCGATCATCACCGCCTCCTCGGGCTCAATCCGGTAGAACCGAAGAATCTCTTCGAGCATGGCAGGATCGGGTTTCGAGCGTGTCTCATCGGCACACCGGGTGATTTCGAAGTGGTCGCCAAGACCACTGGAGACCAGGGCAAAATCCAGCCCGCGCCGGCTCTTGCCAGTGGCAACGGAACAGCTGCGCCCGGATCCACGCAGATCGGCAACGACATCGGCCATCCCCTCGAATACATTCTGAGGTGTTGTCACCTTGCTGAAGAAATAACGTGCGTAACCTTCACGGATGTTGCTCATTTCTTCCCGGCTGATGCCCGGATAGAGCTTTTCCAGCGCCTCGACCATGCCAAGACCGATGATATCCCGGTAGGCTTCACGCTCCAGTTCGGGGTAGCCCAGATCGGTCGCAGCCTGGTGCAGGCTGTCGGCAATGTGCTCAACCGAGTCCACCAGGGTCCCGTCCCAGTCAAAAATAACCACTCTGACGTTCATTTATCGGTTCCTTTGCGACGTTCAGAAAGCTTTCTGAGCACGTCATTGAATGCATCGTCATAGGGCGCCTCCAGGCGCATGGCCTCACCCGAGACCGGCAAGGTAAACTCCAGGGCCTGCGCGTGCAGCATCAGCCGCTGCCCACCGATGGACCGGAACGCCTTGAGGCTGACATCATCCATATACTTGTCGTCACCCGCAATCGGATGACCCGCCCAGGCACTGTGCACCCGGATCTGGTGCGTACGCCCGGTAATTGGCGAAGCTTCCACCAGACTGTACCCGGCATAGCGCTCCAGACAACGGAATGTTGTCAGAGACGCTTTTCCAGAATCATCAACTTTTACCCGGCGCTCCCCGTTGGGCATCTCATAGCGCAGCAGAGGCGCGTCAACCCGGTCGACGCTCGCTGGCCAGTCTCCGGCGACCAGCGCATGATAGTGCTTGCGAATACGCTTGTGGCGCAGTTCATCCTGCAGATAACGCAGTGCAGATCGCTTCTTGGCCACCATGACCAGGCCGGATGTATCGCGATCCAGACGGTGAACAAGCTCCAGAAACTTTGCCGATGGGCGAGCCGAACGCAGCACCTCGATCAGCCCAAAACTCAACCCACTGCCTCCATGTACCGCAATGCCCGAGGGCTTGTTGACCACCAGCATCTGCTCGTTCTCGAA
>JAWWAT010000008.1:0-23675 GCA_033721635.1 Marinobacter sp.
AGAGGAGAGTCTTGGTTATCGTCGCAAGGCACGCCTCGGGGTTCGTTACGTCAAGGCCAGGGAGTCTGTTCTGGTCGGGTTCCGGGAGAAACGCAACAGTTTCCTGACCGACATTGATCGTTGCGTGGTGCTGGATCCGCGCATTGGTGAGTGCATATTGCCCCTGCGCAACATGCTGCATGATCTGGACGCGTATAGCCGGATTGCCCAGGTGGAGGTTGCCTGTGGCGACGATGTGGCTGTGATGGTGTTCCGGAACATGGATGATCTGTCGGCCGGTGACCGGGAAAAGCTTATCGCCTTTGGTCAGGCCCACGACTTGCATATCTACCTTCAGCCCAAGGGGCCTGACACCGTTCACCGGATCTGGCCCGAATCCTCGGGTCGGGATGACGAACGCCTGAGCTACCGACTGGATGAATTCGACCTGACCATGAAATTTCATCCCATGGACTTTACCCAAGTCAATGCAGGCATTAACCGTGCGATGGTACACAGGGCCGTGGAATGGCTGGATGTCCAGCCGGGCGAGCGCGTGCTCGATCTCTTCTGCGGTCTGGGGAACTTTACGCTGCCCCTGGCCCGGAGGGGTGGGCAGGTTGTTGGCGTGGAAGGAGACGAGACCATGGTCGTGCGCGGCCGGGAAAATGCGGAACTGAATGGTCTGAACAATGTCGATTTCCACGGTGCCGATCTGCACGGGGATTTCACCGGCCAGAGTTGGGCGAAGGAAGGGTTCGACAAGATTCTGATTGATCCGCCCCGCTCCGGTGCCGAGGAAATTTGCAAGTATCTCACCGCTTTCGGTGCGCGGAAGATCGTTTATGTTTCCTGTAACCCGGCTACCCTCGCGCGGGATTCAGGCGTTATGGTGCGCAACGGCTATCGCCTGGTGCGCGCGGGTGTGATGGACATGTTTCCCCACACCACCCACGTGGAATCCATCGCGTTGTTTGAGCGGGATTCCGGCTGACAATGTTGTGGGCAGCCAGGGATGGCTGCGTAAACCATCAGGAACAATAAGACTGATATGGTAAAAGTTCGCGAAGACTACGCAATGACTGGCGATGGCCAGGTGGACATCGAGGGCTGGGTACAGCAGATAGCCTCGCAGACACACCTGGAAGACCCGGATCAGTTCCGGCAGGCTTGCGAAAAAGCGGCCGAAATTGACCTTCAGGCCTTCCGGCAGGACCGTCAGTGGGCCCCTGGTTCCAGTAGCTTCCGGATCGGCATAGAGATGGCTCAGGTGCTGGCGGAGCTGCACCTGGATCAGGCCAGCCTGGTGGCAGCGATTCTTTACCGGGCAGTACGCGAAGAGCGTGTTCCACTGGAAACCATCCGCAAGGAATTTGGCGACGAAGTGGCGGGCCTGATCAACGGCGTGCAGCAGATGGCGGCTATTTCGTCCATCCACCACCCACTGAAGGGCAACGTCCTCGGGCAGAGCGAAGGCCAGCTGGACAACGTCCGCAAGATGCTCGTAACCATGATTGACGACGTCCGGGTGGCGCTGATCAAACTGGCCGAGCGGACCTGCGCCATCCGGGCGGTCAAGGACGCTCCGGAAGAAAAGCGCATGCGTGTGGCCCGGGAAGTGTTCGACATCTATGCGCCGCTGGCCCATCGTCTTGGCATAGGCCACATCAAGTGGGAGTTGGAGGACCTGTCCTTCCGCTACCTGCATGAGTCCGCTTATAAAAAGATTGCCAAACTTCTGGACGAAAAACGCCTGGATCGTGACAGCTACATCAAGCGCGTCATTGCGACTCTGCAGACCGAACTGAAAGCCTATGGCATTGAAGGAGAACTGTCCGGCCGCGCCAAGCACATCTACAGTATCTGGCGGAAAATGCGGCGCAAGGGCATCGATTTCTCCCAGGTCTACGATGTTCGTGCCGTGCGCATCCTTGTTCCGGAAGTGCGCGACTGTTATGCCGCCCTGGGTATCGTCCACACGCTGTGGCGCCATATTCCGAACGAATTCGACGACTACATAGCCAACCCCAAGGAAAACGGTTACCAGTCCCTGCACACAGCGGTGATCGGCCCCGAGGGCAAGGTCATGGAAGTGCAGATCCGTACCCACAAGATGCATGAGGAGGCAGAGCTGGGTGTCTGCGCCCACTGGCTGTACAAGGGGATGGACAAGGGCAACAAATCCACAGGCTACGATGCCAAGATCAACTGGCTGCGCCAGGTGCTGGAGTGGCAGGAAGAACTGGGCGATCTGTCCGGCTTGGCCGACCACCTGAAATCCGATGTGGCGTCAGACCGGGTGTATGTCTTCACGCCCGAAGGCCATGTTGTGGATCTGCCCCAGGGGGCAACGCCGGTGGATTTTGCCTATCGGGTGCATACCGAGATTGGTCATGCCTGCCGTGGCGCCAGGGTAAACAGCCGGATTGTCCCGCTGACCTATCCGCTGAAAACCGGCGACCAGGTGTTCATCCTGACCTCCAATAATCCGGCCCCCAGCCGCGACTGGCTGAACCCGAGCCTGGGTTACATCCAGACATCCCGTGCAAGGGCCAAGGTTACGCACTGGTTCAAGCAGCAGGATCGGGGCCGCAATATCGTCGATGGCCGTGCCATCCTCGAGGACGAATTCAAGCGTCTGTCCCTGTACGACGTGGATCTGGGTGAGCTCGCGAAGAAGGTCAATTATCACAGTGCGGAGGACATGTTCGCCGCCACGGGTGCCGGCGACCTTCGCCCCACGCATGTCGCCAATGTGGCCCAGCAGATGCTGGAGCCCAAGTCTGAACAGCTGGATCTGAAGCTCAGCACCCAGCGCCGCAAGCCCTACGATACCGAATCGGATATCCAGATCCTGGGGGTCGGCAAGCTCAAGACCCAGGTGGCCAAATGCTGCAAACCCCTGCCGGGTGACGCGATTGGTGGCTACATTACGGTCGGCCGGGGCGTTACTGTGCATCGTCAGGACTGCCTGACGTTCCTGAACCTGCGAGAGTTCGAGCCCAACCGGATCATTGAAGTGAGCTGGGGTGGCCGGCCGGCAGCGGTCTATCCGGTGGATGTCGAGATTGAGGCCTATGACCGGTCCGGACTGCTTCGGGACATCACCCAGGTGCTGTCGGCCTCCAAGAGTGATGTTCTGTCGCTCAATACCCTGAGCAACAAGGATGAGAACACGGCCACCATGACCGTGACGGTCGAGATTTCCAGCCTGGAGCAGCTGGCGCGGTTGCTGGCACAGATTCGCAACCTGCCCAATATCATTGATGTAAGGCGTAAGCGCGGATGAGCTACTCTATTGAGGACCTGAAAACCCTGATGGCCCGGCTCCGGGATCCGGATACCGGCTGTCCCTGGGATACGAAGCAATCCTACAGGACCATTGTGCCGCACACCCTGGAGGAAGCCTACGAAGTTGCCGATGCCATCGAGCGTGAAGATTACCCGCATCTGAAAGACGAACTGGGAGACCTGCTTTTCCAGGTGATCTTCTATACCCAGCTTGGTCGCGAAGATGGCCATTTCGATTTTGATGGCGTGGTCGATCATCTGGTGCGCAAGCTGGTGCGCCGCCACCCCCACGTTTTTCCGGAAGGGACCCTGGAAAGTCGAATCGATCCGGAAAACCGGCCGGATGAGGCCTGGATCAAGGAAAGCTGGGAGCGCATCAAGGCGGAGGAGCGGGCTCTGAAGCCGGAACCGGACACCGAGGCATCGGTAAGCCGGCTTGATGGCATTGCCCGTACCCTGCCCGCCATGGCGCGGGCTGAAAAGCTCCAGAAGCGGGCAGCGCGCCACGGCTTTGACTGGCCGGATATAGGCCCGGTTTTCGACAAGCTCCATGAGGAAATCGACGAGCTCAAGGAGGCCTGGGAGGCGGCACGAACCGGCACCGGCGATCCCGATGCCGTTGAGGATGAACTCGGTGATCTGCTGTTCGTCTGTGTGAACCTGGCACGGTTCATGAAGGTTAATCCCGAGCAGGCCCTCAATCGGACCAATCACAAGTTCGATGCCCGCTTCCGGGCGATTGAACGTGTGCTGGAACAGGAGGGCCGCGACATGGACGAAGAATCTCTGGAGGCGCTGGATGCCGTCTGGCAGGCGGTGAAAGGCGTGGAGCGGGGAGGAAGCGGGGACTGAAAAGGGCGGATCGGTAAGTACAATCCGTTACCAATTTTCTCGCCCCCGGACCGACGGCTTCGTCTACACTTCCGGAAACGGACGCACAGTTTTCGTGCGCCGTGCGCCATCAATAAGATGCAGGAGTGAAGGCACCATGAAAATCAAAGATCTGGTCAACTACTGGGACAAGCATGCACGTGGTCGGCTTACCCGAGACGCCTACTTCATGGCGCTGTCTGACCAGCATCACAAGCGCCTCGAAAAGCTCGCAGCGCTTTACCCGATGAAGTCACCTCAGGATCTGATGCGGGATCTGATTTCTGCAGCACTGGACGAAATGGAGACCAGCTTCCCGTACGTTCAGGGCACCAAAGTGGTGGCGTACGACGAGGACGGCTTCGAGATCTACGAGGATCAGGGCCTGACTCCCAAGTTCGTCAGCCTGAGTCAGAAGCATATTCAGCGCCTCAAGGCTCGTCAGCTGGAATCAGTGGCCTGACGAAAGGGCAGCGATCGCTGCCCGCCGCCGTTTACTTGTCTTTCCCTTCCAGCTTGTCCTTCAGTGGGCTCTGGCGAACCAGGTCGTCCAGAGCCGCACCAATCATGTCGTTCAGAATATCGCTTTCACTGCGGTCCGGGTAAAGTTCCGCCAGTGCGGCGACGCGTGCGGCATCTTCCAGCGGCAGACGCAGGTTGTAATCGTGGGTGCGCTCCACGGGCTCTTTTTGCTGTTCCCAATGTTTGGGTAAATCAGTGACCTTCATGATGACTCCTTGCAGCTACAGGCTTGAATCGCCAATAGACTTTCTCGACTGTTCCTTAGTATCGTAAGTTTACTTCGCCTCCGTCAATTCAAAAGGACGTCAATGTGACTGAGCTACATCCCGAACTCCGAGAAAACGTACGAATGCTGGGTGAACTGCTGGGCCAGAGCATACGGCGATATCCCGGACAGGAATGCTACGAGCTGATCGAGGAAATCCGGGCCGCTGCCAAGGCCGACCGTCGCCAGGAGAGCGGGTCCGGCCAGCGGCTGGTCAATCTTCTGCGCAAATTGAGCGATGATGAGCTGCTGCCGGTGACCCGTGCTTTCAACCAGTTCCTGAACCTGGCCAACCTGGCCGAGCAGTACCATGGCATCCGTCGCAAACGGGGTCACCAATCTGATCTGATGGTTGAATCACTGGGTGAGGTGTTTGAGCGGCTGAAACAGGGCGATGTCACGCCGGAGGAACTCCATCAGCGGGTCGCCGATCTGCGCATCGAGTTCGTGCTCACGGCCCACCCCACCGAAGTGGCCCGCCGCACCCTTATTATGAAATACGACGAGATGTCGGACTGCCTGGCGCGTCTGGACCATGACGATCTCATGCCTGCCGAACGGGAGGAAATCGTCAATCGCCTGTCTCAACTGGTCACGGAAGCCTGGCACACCGATGAGATTCGCCAGGAGCGACCAACTGCAGTGGATGAGGCAAAGTGGGGCTTTGCGGTTATCGAGAACAGTCTATGGCAGGCTTTGCCACAGTTTCTGAGAAGCCTGGACACTTCGTTGCAAGACGCGACCGGAAAGGGCCTTCCCCTGCAGGCATCACCTATCCGGATTGCCTCCTGGATGGGCGGTGATCGCGATGGCAATCCGAACGTTACCCACAAGGTCACCCGCCGGGTCTTCCTGCTTGGCCGCTGGATGGCAGCGGATCTTTATCTTCGGGATATTCAGGCTCTGCGGGCGGAACTGTCCATGTGGCAAGCGAGCGACGAGCTCAAAGCGATTGTCGGCGACTCCCGGGAACCGTATCGCCATGTGCTCGCCGAACTCCGTGAGAGGCTTATTAAAACCCGGGACTGGGCTGAGGCGAGCGTCAACGGCGAGACCGCGGACACCAACGGAATTCTCTTTGAGAATGAGGATTTCACCGGCCCTCTGGAGCTTTGTTATCGGTCGCTGGTTGAATGCGGTTTGGAAGATATCGCCAATGGTCCGCTGCTGGATACTATCCGGCGTGCACACACCTTCGGCCTGCCGCTGATCCGCCTGGACATCCGGCAGGAGGCCAGCCGCCATGCGGAGGCCGTTGCCGAGATGGTCGACTATCTGGGGTTGGGAGATTACCTGTCCTGGTCCGAGCAGGAGCGCCAGGCGTTCCTGGTTCAGGAGCTCCAGGGCCGGCGTCCGCTGGTCCCCCGCAATTGGGAGCCCTCCGAATCAGTCGGTGAGGTGCTGGCAACCTGCGAAGTTGTGGCGCAACAAACGCCGGAAGCCCTTGGTTCCTACGTGATTTCCATGGCCAGCAAACCCTCCGATGTGTTGAGCGTGATCCTGCTGCTGCGGGAATCCGGCATGAAGTTTCCGATGCGGGTTGTCCCGCTGTTTGAAACCCTGGATGACCTGCGTGGTGCGCCTGACAGCATGTCCGCCCTGTACGAGGTTGAATGGTACCGGGAGTATTGCCAGGGCCGGCAGGAAGTGATGATCGGCTATTCGGATTCTTCCAAGGATGCCGGTCAGTTGATGGCGGCCTGGGCCCAGTACCAGGCACAGGAAAAGCTCACCCAGGTTGCCCGCCAGTATGGTGTCCACCTGACCCTGTTTCACGGCCGAGGCGGTACCGTTGGTCGGGGCGGCGGACCTGCCAACCGGGCGATCCTGTCCCAGCCGCCGGGCTCGGTGAACGGCAGTTTCCGGATTACCGAGCAGGGGGAAATGATCCGGTTCAAGTTTGGTTTGCCGAGGCTGGCGGTGCAAAGCCTGACGCTCTACACCACTGCAGTCATTGAGGCGACTCTGGCGCCGCCACCCAAACCGGAGGACAGCTGGCGGGAGACCATGGACTGGCTCACAGAGCGGTCTCTGAAAGCCTACCGGGATGTGGTTCGTGAGAATCCGGATTTCGTGCCCTATTTCCGTCAGGTCACGCCCGAGCAGGCCCTGGGTAAACTGGCGCTCGGCAGCCGGCCGGCACGGCGGAAGGCCACCGGCGGCGTGGAAAGCCTGCGGGCCATACCCTGGATATTCGCCTGGACCCAGATGCGGCTGATGCTGCCCAGTTGGCTGGGCAGTGACGTGGCGCTTGAAGAAGCGGCCCGCGATAACCGGTTGCCGGTACTGAGGGAAATGATGCAGGGCTGGCCGTTCTTCCGCACTTACGTCGACATGCTGGAAATGGTGCTGGCCAAGGCGGATCTGCGCATCGCCAGCTATTATGAACAGACCCTGCTGGACGATGACCAGCTGAAAGCGCTGGGTGAGAGCCTTCGAACCCGGCTCCAGGGATGCATTGAACGGCTTCTGGAACTCAAGGAACAAACGGATCTGCTTGAGGCGGAGCCCGTGTTCGCGCACTCTATGCGAGTTCGCAACCCCTACACCGACCCACTGCACTACCTTCAGGCCGAGCTGCTGCGACGAGATCGGGAAAGTGAGGGCAAGGGCGAGGTTCCCGAGCTGGTGGAACGCGCCCTGAAAGTCACTATGGCAGGTATCGCTGCGGGGATGCGCAACACCGGTTGATCAGCCCAGGCTGATCTAGGTGCCCGGAATAGCGCTGGAAAAGGCCGGATAGCCTGGCCGCCGACGACGAACAGAGGGAGTAAGCTGTGGCTCTGGCTGCACGATTGGAACGTTTTCTTGCCCGTAAGGGCATCAGCTATCGGGAGCTGCCGATTGATCAGGTGACTAGCCTCGATGCAGCAGTTATGGCCTCGGGCCTGTCGCAGGAAGCCTTCATCCAGGGCACCCTCCTGATCGATATTACTGGTGTTGTGATGGCCGTGCACAAGTTCGACAGCTCCCTCGATCCGGATGCCGTCCACCAGTTGACCGGTCGGCGCCTGCAGCCGCTGACGGCACGCCAGACCATGCGCCTGTTCGGGGATTGTGATCCAGGCTTCACGCCGCCCATCGGGCAGGCCTACGAATTGCCAGTGATCGTTGATGAAGATGTGATTCAGGCGGAGCAGGCCGTGTTCTCCAGCGGTACCGATCATTCGCTGATACAAATGGATGGTCGATCACTTCGGCTGGCGCTTGCAGGCGCCAGGGCAGGGCATCTTGTTATCCGGGGGCCGAGCAACGGTAACCGTGAGGCTCTGACGCTGGAGGAAGTCGCCGACAAGCTTCAGAAACTCTACCGCCTGCCACCGATGCCGGCTCTGGCTTTGCGCATCCTTCGGTTGACCGCGAATACCGATGCCACGGCCCGGGAGCTTGCCGAGCTGATCGAGTTCGACCCCAGCCTGACCGCCCAGATCATGCGTTACGCGAGGTCTGCGCTGTTCAATTATCCGGGCCAGATCAACTCGGTCCAGGAAGCAGTCACCCGCGTGCTGGGCTTTGATCGTGTGGCTCACATTGCCCTGGGCATTGCCTCCGTTCGCGCCTTTGAAGTCCCCCGGCAGGGAATTCTGGGTATGGATAATTTCTGGCGCCACTCCTTGTACTGCGCCTTCCTTTGCCAGATTATTGCGCCGCGGTGCGGTGCCGAGAAAGGGCTGGGTTATCTGTGCGGGTTGTTGCACAACTTCGGCCTTTTGCTGGTCGGGCATCTGTTCCCGGCAGAGTTTGATGAACTCAATGAGCTGCGCGAAGCCAACCCTGAAGCCAGCATGCATTCTCTTGAGCAACAGGTGTTCGGTCAGGGCAATGGTCAGGAGATCCTGTCGGTAGGCCATGGCGCCATTGGCGGGATACTCCACCGCTTGTGGCAACTGCCCGATCCGGTGGTCAAGGCGGCCGGTGTTCACCAGCAGCCCGGTTACCATGGCGAGCACGAGAACTATGTTTTGATGGTGCAGCTTGCCAATGCCCTGCTGAAGGAGCGCGGTATCGGCGACGAATTCAATCCCGACGACGTGCCGGCCTTGCTCGAAGGCCTGGCACTGCTGCCGAACGTTGTGGAAGAACTGAATGCGGAACTGGATCGTGTGGCTCCGGATCTGGACGCACTGGCCAACTCCCTGTCATCCTGACACCCTGTCGTTATTCTCTGGGAAGTGCGCACTTCCGGTGCATGATACGGAGGTCGACTTTCTCTGACGTGGCTGACTTCGTATAATGCGCCTTCGCCGTTTCCGGCTGACATCTGTTCCGCACAGGAGAGGCTGTCGCAAAGGCAGAGGTTTTTGCCACAGCTTTTCAAATGATAATGACTAAAACGGGAGCACAGCGTTATGCGAATCATCATGTTAGGCGCACCGGGCGCAGGCAAGGGAACCCAGGCCCAATTCATAACTGAGCGGTTTGATATTCCCCAGATTTCCACCGGCGACATGCTGCGGGCGGCGGTGAAAGCCGAGTCCGAGTTGGGCAAGCAGGTCAAGGAAGTCATGGCAAGCGGCGGACTGGTGTCTGACGACATCATCATTGCGCTGATTGAAGAGCGCATCCAGCAGCCTGACTGTAAGAATGGTTTCCTGCTGGACGGCTTCCCCCGGACTATTCCTCAGGCCGAGGCCCTGAAAGACCAGGGGATTGCCATCGATTATGTGGTTGAGATTGCCGTCGATGATGAGGAGATCGTGAGCCGTCTGTCTGGTCGCAGGGTACACGAAGGCAGCGGCCGCATTTATCACGTGAAATACGATCCGCCCAAAGTAGAGGGCAAGGATGATGAAACCGGCGAACCGCTGGTTCAGCGCGAGGACGACAAGGAAGAGACGGTTCGCAAGCGCCTGAAAATCTACCATGACCAGACTGCACCATTGGTTGGTTACTATCAGGATTGGGCATCGAAAGAGCCGGACGCTGCACCGAAATATGTGCGCGTGGAAGGCGTTGGCAGCCTGGACAGCATTCGCGACCAGATCCTGTCTGAACTCAAGTAAAACATTGGCATCCTGACCCGAGGTTTTCACACCTGTGAAACTGTTGGCACTGGATACGTCATCAGAGGGCTGCTCGGCAGCCCTTCTTGTTGATGGCGAGATCTCCGAACGCTTCGAACTTGCCCCCAGAGGCCACACCCGGCTGCTGATGCCCATGGTGCGGGAACTGCTGGCAGAGAAAGATCTGGCCCCGTCAGAGCTGGACGCCCTGGCATTTGCCTGTGGCCCGGGCTCTTTCACCGGTCTCAGGATCGCTACCGGCGTTGTGCAGGGCCTTGCCTGGGGGCTGGACATCCCGGTGGTACCGGTGTCTTCACTGCAGGCTGTGGCTCTGGGTGCCATTGATGCTCTGGATCCTCACGAGGAAACCGGGATTGCGGTAGCCTTTGATGCCCGCATGGGCGAGGTGTATTGGGGCTGCTTCGCTGCGCGGGCAGGACTGCCTGAGGCGTTGGCTTCGGAACAGGTCTGTCCACCTGAGTCAGTCACACTGCCAGCGGGCCCCGAGCGCTGGTGCGGAGCAGGGCCGGGCTGGCAATACCGCTCCGCCATGCCGGCGGAGGTGTCGGAGCGTGTTGATCCCGTCGACGAGACCCTGGTGCTCCGCGCAGCCTGGGTTGCGCGCCTGGCTGCGATCGCTTATCAGCAGGGAAAGACCGTAACGGCGGAACAGGCTCAGCCGGTGTATATCCGGGATGAAGTGGCCTGGAAAAAGTTGCCCGGTCGATAGTTGCGATGAGCGCCTGGTTCAAACCAGGAGGCTCCTTCTGGGTGAAAAGTGATCAGTCGTCTTTCCTTCGAGGCGATAATCTTTCATACTTCCAATTCACGTTTTCCTGTCATCCGGCCAGCGGTATCTGAACATGATTGGCGGTATTAACCCGGGTAACAACTTCAACTTCCAGACCGGCAACAACAGCCCTGTTCGTGAGCGCAGTGATACGGCCCGTGCGCCCGCATCAACGCCGGAAAAAACGCCCGATGCCGCCCGCCGTGACCTTGCAGATGGCCGTCAGGGCATTGTCAGCGACCGTAATGCTACCGAAAGCCTTGAGCGGAGGGTTGAGGCCCGCCGTGCCGCCGAGGACGCCCGCCTTGAGCGGTTCCGTGCTGACGAGGTTTCGCTGCCAGCCGCCAGGGCTCTGTCCACATTTGCCTCTGTCGCTGCCGCCGGCCAGGAAACTGGCGGCGATGGTAGCCTGGCCGGCATTGATATTCTGGTCTGATGCCTGACGCCTCTTCATCCGAACCATCCGCTCTTTCTGCACTTTGGCAGAACACCGTCGCCGTTGCCCGCAGCTCGCTGGGAGACCGATTCCAGGCAGAGGCTCTCGCTGAATCCTTGGGGCTGAAAAATCTCGGTGTCGTGCGACCCAGAGATTTAGGAGACGTCCCGGTTCTACTGTTTCTAGACGACCGGGGCCTAGGCCTGCAGTTGACCGGCAAGGGTGCGCCCGGACCGGTGCGCGCGGAATTTGTTACCGGCAAGATGGGCTACCGTCGCGAACACGGCGGTGGTGCCGGTCAGCTGGTGGCCAAGGCGGTCGGCCTGCAGAAGACCCGTGCCACCTTGCACGTGGTGGATGCGACGGCGGGGCTGGGCCAGGATGCCTTTGTTCTTGCCAGTCTCGGTTGCCAAGTCACGCTCTTTGAGCGTAACCCGGTGATCCATGCCTTGCTGGCGGACGGCCTGGCACGTGCCGCCCTGAACGCGGACTGTGCAGCCATTGTCGAGCGAATGCGATTGCTGGAGGGCAGCAGTATTGACTGGCTGGCGCGAGATGATACTGAGGCCGCCGATATTGTCTACCTGGACCCGATGTTCCCCCATCGGGACAAATCGGCTCTGGTGAAAAAGGAAATGCAGGTGTTTCGCACCATCGTGGGGGACGACGAGGATTCCGGCCAGCTGCTGGCTGGGGCTCTTGAGCGTGCCCGTTACCGGGTTGTGGTAAAGCGACCCCGGAAGGCCCCGGCGATTGAGGGGCCAAAGCCCACAACTCGCATAGAAGGCAAGAGCAGCCGCTATGATGTCTACTCCATCAAAGCGCTGCCAGCCCAGTGAGCGCCGTCAGGCGCCCATCATGGTGACCTGCTGGATTGCCTGTCGCTTCTCGACACTCAACACCAGACGGGCGTCGTCCGCCACCTCATCCAGACCTTCCCCGTAACACAGCAGGCCATTGTCATCGGTAGTGATGACACCGTTATTCTGCATATTGGCAATGAAGTTCCGGAACAGGCTCTTGTCAAAAAATTCCGGTGCATTGAGACCGAACAGGATGGACATGCGTTCTGCCAGCAGCGCACTCTGCTCTTCCAGTTCGGCGGCGCTGATCTTACCCGAGCCGTACTTGCGGAGAATGCCGAGGGCAATGTGATAACGCTCAACCGTCTGGATAATAAAGCGGGACAGCACCCTGAGTCTCAGCATGGCTTCGGTGCCTTCTTCCGGTCGACCGATCCGGTGATCATCCAGCGGCTTCAGAAGGTCCTGTTCAATGAGGACGTCAATCCATTGATTGATGACATTCCTGGCTTCGTCCGGCTGGTACTTCAGGAAGAGCTCCGATTGCAGGTAGGGATAGGCCACGCTGGCGAGGAACACGATCTTGTCCCGCCCCAGCGAATCCTTGTTTTCAAACAGGCTGGCAATCAGTGAGGGCAGGGCGAACAGGTGCTGGATGTTGTTCCTGTAGTAGGTCATCAGGATAGCATTGCTGCCTTCGAGGGCTATGATGTCGCCGAGCTTTTGCGGCTGCCGGCTGATCAGGCCCATGTCCTCGCAGTAGGCAATCCAGTCCTTGCCGGAGCCCTCAGGCAGGGTCACCGTTTCGGCATAGGGGAAAGCCTTGAGCAGGGAGGCGTACTGATCCATCAGGCGGATCAATTGACCCTCATCCATCGCCAGTCGCTCGGTACCCAGAAGAACGGTCGCGGTCATACCGATCGGGTTGACGGCAACTGAGGCATTGATGTTGGATGCCACCCGGAATGCCAGCTCTGAGACTGCACTGTTGAGCCACTTCGGACGATACTCAGCATCGTAGGCTTCGTCCCGCCAGGTGCTGTGAACGTCATCGAGAACCTCTGACAGATGAATGGCCTCGCCAAAGTTCACCGCGACCCGACCAAAGGAGTTGCTGAGTTTACGCACGGTTTTGGCCAGGCCGAATACGCTCTCTTTCTCTTTTTTCTTGCCGCGAAGTTCGCCCAGATAGGAGCGCCCCTCCATGACTTTTTCATAGCCGATATAAACGGGCACAAACACGATGGGTTTGCGGTGGTCGCGGAGGAAGCTGCGAACAGTCATGGCCAGCATGCCCGGCCTCGGCTGCAGCATCCGGCCGGTGCGGCTGCGACCACCCTCCACAAAGTACTCCACGGAATAACCCCGGGAGAACATCACGTGCATGTATTCATTGAAAACGGTGGCGTACAGGGGGTTGTCCTTGAAGCTCCGACGCATGAAGAATGCCCCGCCACGACGAAGGATCGGGCCAACGACTGGCATGTTGAGGTTGATCCCGGCGGCGATATGCGGTGGCATCAGACCGTTCTTGTAGAGCACGTAGGACAGCAACAGGTAGTCGATGTGTGACCGGTGGCATGGCACGTACACGACTGCATTGTCCTGAGCCACTTCCTTCACCACCCGGATATTGTTAACCGCAATACCCTTGTAGATCCGGTTCCACAGCCATGACAAGACCACTTCCAGGAATCGGATGGTAACGATGGACATGCTGGCGGCGATTTCGTCGGCGTATTTGTAAGCCTTGGCGCGGACTTTCTCCGGCGGGATATCGTCTTTCGCTGCGGTTTCCCGAATAGCTTCCTTCACGGCCTGGGTGCGCACCAGTCCAGCGACCAGAGTCCGGCGGTGAGAGAGGTCGGGGCCCAGAACCGCCTGGCGAACACGGCGGAAGTGGGTTCTCAGAATTCTCGCCAGTTTGCGATTGGCGCGCTCCTCACTGTGCCGGTACTCATCGATAACCTGCTTCAGTGACAGCGGCTGGTTGAACTGGACGTAGGTATTGCGGCCGTGAACCATGATGATAAGGAACTTCTGAAGTCGGCCGGCAATGGACCAGGTGTCAGACAGCAGCAGTTTCACCAGGGACTTTTCCTTGTCCGGTGAGCGGCCCCAGAACAATGACACAGGCACAATCTGGACATCCTGGTCCGGATGCTCAAGGCCGTAGTGCACCAGTGACTGGAATTCGTTCGTAGGCGCAGGCGCCTGGCGCCCCCTGAAAAAACCACCGATCCGGCGGTAGAGAAAAAAGAAGGAGTGGGAGGGGCCATTCTTCACCGGCAGGGCTTCAGAGGCGCCTGGCAGGCCAGCCCGGATGACTTCCTGCTCGAGAACCAGGCGGCTCGACAGAGAGCTGTACTGGAGCACGTAACAAACCGGTTTGTCGGGATCCAGGGCGAGGGCGTCAACGCTGTTGCCGCTGACATCAGTCCTGACCCAGATGAACAGTATCTTGCGGAAAAGGGTCAGGATCAGGCTGCGAATGCCCTGGTAAAGACGCATAAAGTGCAACTCCGTTGAAGAAACAGTTGCCAAGTTTACTTGGTTGAGTACAGGGCTGGAAGTCGAGCTTTCATTCTTGGCCGGTGCAGCAATGTGGTACATTTCAGGCTGATCTCTTAATCACCCCGTTGACACATCGAATGGTGGTCGAATGACTCAGTGGATACCCGGCTGGACGACCCGGCGGCCGGAAAAAGGCGATCTGATTCTCGCGTTGTCGGGGTCGGACGTTGTCAAGCCTGATAACGGCTGGTTGCATGATGCCAACAGTCGCCTTTTCCGGGGCGAATTGCCCGATTCAGTGTCTCTGGGCAGCTATGACGGACGCCATGTGTTCGTGACTGAATTGCCGGACCCGGGTGTTGGTAATCATGAGGAAGTCCCCTTGCGAGACGCTTTGCTGATGCTCAGCGATGCCCCGGCAGATATGCTGAGCACCGGGTTCCAGGTCTGGCAGTGGTGGCGCGACCACCGCTATTGCGGTCGGTGCGGCGAACAAACCGGCTTCCATCCCCGGGAGCGCGCAAAATGGTGCGAACCCTGTGGCATTCCCTGGTATCCGAGGCTGGCTCCCTGCGTGATTGTGGTGATCCGTCGGGACGATCGGCTGTTGCTTGCGAAGTCCTCTCGGGTCAAACGCCACTTCTATAGCCTCATAGCCGGGTTTGTTGAGCCGGGCGAAAGTCTGGAAGGCGCTGTGCACCGTGAAGTGAAAGAGGAGACCGGGCTGGACGTCACCAACATCCGTTACCATGCCTCGCAACCCTGGCCTTTCCCCCATCAACTGATGGTCGGATTTTTTGCCGATTACGCAGGCGGCGAGCTGGTTCTCCAGGAAGACGAGCTTGCTGATGCCGACTGGTTTCTGCCAGGCGACACGCCCCCAGTGCCGCCGGAAACCACGATTTCTGGCCGTTTGATTCGGGCCATGGAAAACGAGATTTCCCGGGGAGGCATTCCGGTTTGAGTGTGCAGGCGCCTCCGAGGGTTTTGGTGTTCGACTCCGGCGTGGGCGGGTTGAGCGTTGCAGCCTGCATTCACCGGCATTTGCCAGGGCTGGAGATCGTCTACCTGGCGGATAACGCAGGTTTCCCCTACGGCGACAAATCCGAAGCGGTGGTGATTGATCGCTGTTGCACCCTGATTGCCAGAGCCCTTGAGCTGTACCCGTCGGACGTCATTGTGGTGGCCTGTAACACGGCCAGCACGGTGGTTTTGCCGCATTTGAGGGCCATGACAAAGGTGCCGGTTGTGGGGGTAGTGCCCGCCATCAAACCGGCGGCGTCGAAGACGATGAACCGGCGGATGGGGCTGCTGGCAACACCGGCAACGGTTCGTAGACCCTATCTCGACAGGCTGGTCGATGAATTTGCTGGCGATTGCAAGGTTGAGCGTATTGGCCATCCGGGGCTGGTGCGCTGGGCGGAAGATCTGGTTTCCGGCATTGAGGTCCCCCTTGGGGAGCTGAACGAGGTGATGAGGCCTTTCCGGGAAGCCGATGTGGACACAGTGGTTCTTGGGTGCACCCATTATCCGTTGTTGCTGGAGAGCCTGAAGCAGAGCTTGCCATCGGTTCGTTTCTGGGTGGACTCGGGAGAGGCCATCGCGCGGCGGGTGGCCTGGCTGCTGGATCAGGTCGGGCAACTTGCGTCGGCTGAAGACTGCATTTGCAGGGTCGGACACCACCCGGTCATTGCAGCTTTGTTTTCGGGGCCGGCGCCTGACGGGATTACTGACTTCATGACGGGGCTTGGGCTGGCACCCGGGGAACTCAATGAACGCTGGCCCGGCGAAGCGCTGGGGGCTACAGCAACCGGGTCAGCTTGAACATGGCGAAGAACTCCAGCGCCGGGATCGACCGCCTGTGACAGCAGTAGGTCTTGAAGTTCTCGCCCCGGAAACGGGACTTGGTGAACTCCAGACCCTTGAAGTTGTACAGGAAATTACCCTTCTCATAGACCCCGTGCAGCAGGCGTTTGAGCAGCCTGCTCTCCTGATGCTCCGTGGCCGAATCCAGTGACAGGGGAATCAGGCCGAGATCCAGATAGGGCACGCCCTCGGCCTTGAAAACGTCCATCGCATGGGCCATGAGGGTATAGAAAATGCCCTGGCGGAAATCGGCATTGGCCCGGGAGATATTGGGCACATAGCTGATGATCTCGTTGTTGCGATAAATCGGATCGAAATAGATAAACCCGACCGCTTTCCCGTTCTGGTAGGCGTAGAAATGCCGTTCGTTTTCGCGATAGTCCATCTCCATGGGGCGGATCAGAAAACGGATCTCATTGCTTTTGCATTTCCGTGTTCGGATCCAGGCTTCGGAGATTTCGCGGGTGTGGTCGTCGCTGAAACGTTCCTTGACGGTAATGCCGGTTTTCTCAGCCTGGTTTAGTGCAGTCCTGAGGATTTGTTTCTTCTTCCCGCTGAGGGTCCATTTGCTTAAATCAATGCGGGACTCGCTGCCGAACTGGGTGCCGTAGAGGCCAAACCGCAGGTGGAGAAAATCGACCACAGGCTTGGATACCTGTATGTAACTGGCATTCGGAAACTTCTGATGGAAGCTCTCCAACAGGCTGCCAAAGTCTTCCGGGGCACAAACCGGATCCGAGAGCACGAAGGTGGCGCCCCACTTGCGCATGTAGGCGATGTAGCCCAGGCCCGGTACATCAAAATACTGCATGCCTGGTTGGAGCGTTGAAAACGACTGGGAGTGGGTTCCGAACTTCTTCAGGAATCCGACCCGCTCGGTAAACGTGAATGAGCCGCTTTCCAGTGTGCCAACCTTGTCCAGTGCGAGGATCTGATCCGACATGCTGCTGCTCCCTGTTTGTTTTTGTTGGGTGACTCTTCAGCGAAGGTGTTCAGGCCTGCTTGCGTCCGAGAATGGACCAGTAGCAGTTCATGTTAAGTAGCTTGAAGTGCTTCTTGTCGGTGACCTGAAGGCCCAGGCGCTGCATGTGCTCGGGATAGTTATAGATTTTGTGGAAGGCGTTGTTGGCGAACAGCCAGAAAATGAAGACCGCCATGTACCAGTAGAATTTCTTGAACATTCTGGAAAGCAGGTTGCCCGTCGGGTAGGAAAAGTCACCAACAACCACCCGGGCGTCTGCTTTGCCCAGACGTATCAGGTGCTCCAGGACCCGGACCATCATGTCTTCGTCGAATACGTTGAGGAAAAAGTTGGCCACCACCATGTCGTAATGCTCGAACTCATCCACCTCCATGATGTCGCTGTGGATTCGGCGGATACTCAGGTGCGGTGCTTCCTTTTCCTGAGCCTCGGCAAACTTTCGCAACATGGTTTCGGACAGATCCACCACCGTCACATCGGCGCCCAGTTCGGCAGCCCGAATGGCATCGCGGCCATGGCCGACCCCGGCGAACAGTATCCTGTCCCCTGGCTGGACCGTCTCAACGTCCAGCATCGCTGTTTTGCAGCGGTGAATGTTTTTGCCGCTGTAGAGGTTGCTCAGGAAATCGTAGACGGGACCAATGTACCTGTACTTGTCGCGCATGATGACTGCTGCCTGTTCTTGTTCCTTGGATGCCGTCACCGTTTTTGTATTTATTGGTCCGTGAATATCGGACATTCCGGTGATCAGCGCCTATGGATTCGAGCTTAGAGAACAGGGTGGGAGAAATATGTGCAGTAATGCGCATTTCCGGATACACAAAGTTACCTACTGCAATACTTTGCAAACCAGATCGCGGTTTAATATCGGAGTGTCAGACAATAAATAATCGTCTGTCAGAAAGAGGCGGCTTTGGCTCGTGTGATACCGAGAGTTCTGGCGATTTCGGCGGCAGGCCTTGCCGGACCGTAGAAGAAACCCTGAACCTGGTGGCAGCCCAGGCCTCGAAGGTATTCCAACTGCTCGTCGGTCTCCACGCCTTCGGCAACAATCTCCAGCTTGAGTCCGTGGGCCATGGCGACGATAGCATTCACGATGCACGCGCCATCCTCTCCGCTGCGAATGGCTTTTACGAACGACTGGTCGACCTTGAGGGTATGAATAGGGAGGCGGTGAAGGTAATTCAGTGACGAATAGCCGGTGCCAAAATCATCAATCGCTATGCGGACACCCCGAGCCGCCAGTTCTCTGAGTTTCTGGGAGATTTGCTCCAGGTCGTTCATGATCACGTTTTCTGTGATTTCGATTTCCAGGTTACCGGCCGGGAAGTTGTGGGCTTTTACCTGCTGCATCAGGGTTTCCACGAACCGCGGGTGCTCGACCTGGCTCGGTGAAAGGTTTACCGCGAGTCTCAGCTCGGGTTGGCCGGCTCGGATCCAGCGGCCGACATCCTGGCATGCCTGGTCGAGAACGCGTTCGCTGAGCTGGCCGATCAGCTTGGTTTCCTCTGCCAGAGGCAGGAAATCACCCGGGTATAAAAGGCCGCGCTCCGGGTGCTGCCAGCGAACCAATGCTTCGAGGCCCACCACACGATTGGTCGTGGAGCATACCTGGGGTTGGTAGAAAACCCTGAGTTCGTCCCGCTCCAGAGCCAGCCGCAGGTCTCGCTCCAGATTAAGCCGGTTCGCGGTATCGATACTCATGCTGTCGGAATAGAAGCGGTACCCGTCCTTGCCCTTGCCTTTAACGTGGTACATGGCAATGTCGGCGTTCTGGATCAGCTGGTCCATGGTGTCGCCGGCCTCCGGGAATATGGCGATGCCAATACTGACACCGACGAACACTTCGTGATCACCCAGTTGAAAAGGCGCCTTCAGGGTATCAATCAACTTCTTGGCGATCTGTCTGGCATCTTCGTGGTTGTGGATGGAGGGCAAGAGCAGGGTAAATTCATCGCCACCGAACCGGGAAAGGGTGTCCCCCTTGCGCAGACATTTCTCAAGACGGTGCGTGACTGCCTGCAACAGACGATCGCCCATGGCGTGGCCCAGGGTGTCGTTGATGACCTTGAAACGGTCCAGATCCAGGAACATGACCGCCAGTTTCTGACCGCCACGATTGGCGTGGGTGATCGCCAGCTCAAGCCGGTCCTTGAAAAGGGCGCGGTTCGGCAATCGCGTCAGCAGGTCATGATAAGCCTGAAAGTTGATGAAGGCTTCGGCTTCCTTTCGTTCAGTGACGTCACGGGCGGTCCCGTAGTAAGTTGCGCCGTTGCCGTTACCGCCACCCTGAGTGGTCCCGGAGTGGGGCCAGGTTTGCGGGTCGATGGGAAAGGCGGTGATTTCGAAATGTCGGGTTGCGCGCCGGCTTCCGCGGGTTTTCAGGCGAACTTCCAGGGTTCTCGGGTTGTCTGCGGTGATGTTGGGGCCTTTTAAGGCCAAGGTCCCGCGGGTGACGTCGCGGTCGTCGAGGATATGTCGGAAATGCTGACCACAAAGTTCCGCTGGCTGGTATCCGAGCAGGCTCTCGACCTTGCTGTTCACGAAACAGAAGTTGCCGTCCTGATCGAGCATAAAGACGATGTCAGGTGAGCTGTTGACGATATAGCGGTGCAGGGCCTCGGATTTCTCCAGCCGCATCTGGATATGCTCGTGGGCCTCCAGAAGTGACTTTTTTCCGATAACGCTCTCGACTGTGGCCAGCAATTCCTCAGGGTCAAAGGGTTTGCGTATATAGTCCAGGGCACCCCGGCGCAGGGCGCGGCTTACTGCGCTGAACGAGCTTTCGCCACTGACGACGATCACGCCGCAATCCGGTTGGCCATTGGCAAGGTGTGCCATGACATCGAAGCCGCTGACTTCTGGCATTCGGAGATCCAGAAGTGCCAGATCAAACGCTTGCTGGTCAATCAGCTCGCAGGCTTTTCGGCCTCCGTGCGCTTCCGCAACCTCATAGCCCTGGCCGCGCAGCAGCGAAGCCAGTGTATTCAGCAGGCGTGGCTCGTCATCTGCTACCAGTATCCGTGCCGTTAACCCGTGACTGAAAGGCTGATCAGTATGTTCAGGTGCCATCGGTCTGCGTCCGTTGTTTCTGCGTCAGTCGGTCTCATTCTTTTTATGGCTGGCCGCCGGTAGCAAAATCCTGAAGGTGGTGCCTTCCTGCCCCGTACGACAAGCAATGATGCCCTCCATGTCATCAACGAGCTGTTTCACAATGCTCAGGCCCAAACCGCTGTGGCCCTCTCCCTTTGTGGTTTTCACCGGGGAGAACAGGGTGTCCCTGACCTCACCGGGCATTCCTCTGCCTGTGTCCGCGATTTCCAGTTCCACCCAGGTGCGATGATTCTGCCACACCGGGGAAGACGTCCGTATTTCAACCGTGCCGCCCTCATCCGCGAGGCTCTCCGCCGCGTTTCGAACCAGGTTGATGACAACCTGGCGAATCCTCGTGGGGCCGGCCGCAACCCGCGTTGGCTCGCTGCAAAGCGATAGCCGCAGTCTGCGATCTTCGGAGCTGAACAGACTATCTTCTAGGATACGTCCAAGACTTTCCAGTTCGGCATTGAGCTCCACCCCGTCATCGCCTTGATCCACGGTGTCAGTATGGCTCATTTGCAGCAACAGGTTTCCGGCCCGATCCAGCTCATCGCGGATAACGTCCAGCTCTTGCTGAACGCCGGCATCTTCGAGTCTGCCACGCAGTTGATAAATGTACTGCCTGATGATGGTCAGCGGGTTACTGACCTCGTGCACCTGTTTGCGCAGTCGGTCGCGGGCTATTTCCTGATCCAGACCTTCGCTGCCGGTTTCAGCGGGCGAGCGGTTTGCCAGTACGGAAGATAGTTGCCTGGTAAAAATATCAGCCAGTTCGAGGGTTGTCGGAAGATGATCACTGTCGGTGCCAAGGGCGAACACGCCAGGGCAATTGTCACCACTCTTGACCGGCACGGCCAGCAGCGATGGTGTGTGTAACAGCGAGAGCAGCTGCCGGTCTAAAACGGTGGGCGAGCGTTCGCCAAGATGGACTGGCAGCCCGGAAATGAAGGCTTCCGTGAGAACACTGCCGCCGGGCTTGGCGGTTACCGCCAGTTCCGGGATATCACCAATGGTCCCGGACAGGAGCACGAGGTTGTCCCCAGCGTGACCAAAGCATAGGGCCGGCAGGCCGGTGACGAGAGTGAGGCTGTTTACCGTCTCGGCGAGAATGTCCTCGGTTTCACCGGTCAGATCGGCAAGGTTTATAGCCTGGTTTGCCATGGCCTGACGCAGAATGGTCTGTTTGAGTTGCCGGGATGCGCTCTCGCCACAGTAATCTTCGTCGAGCGGAATCCCGAGCGAGGCGGCCATACCCGAGACTTCATGGCCGATACGGCGGTTGATCTCACGGGTCAGTTCTTCATTCAGTCCGAATACAGTCCCTGCAGCTGCAATGCCGGCGGCGTCCGACAGAGCGAGCCGGGTAGCGAGGCTGATCAGCTTCACCAGATGCCCGGCATCCCTCAGTTCCGAGGGCAGAGCCTGCTGATAGCGCATGGCATCCGCCGCCATGGGTCCCAGCCCCCAGGACGCCACGAGTTCAGCGGCAATGTCCGACTGATGATCAAGATAGTGTTGCTTCGCCTCGGTGGCTGGCGTTTTAATAGCGATCAGTTCACCAATGTTGTGCAGCATGCCCAGCATGAAGGCTTCGTCTGGCTCCGGGTAGCGGGTCAGCGTTGCCAGGGCCCGGGCGGTCAGGGCAGTAGTGAGCGAGTGTCGCCAGAAGTCTCTGAGCTGCTGCCATTCGTCCCCGCCCAGCTCGAACAGCAGCTGTCGTAGCGCTGCGGTCAGTACCAGAGTGTGAAAACGGCGGGTGCCAAGTCTCAGGAGTGCCTGGTCAACGGATCGTATCGGGGTGGATGGGCCGTACAGGGCGGAATTGGCCAGCGCCAGGATGCGAGCGACCAACGCCGTATCGGCAGAAACAATCTCGCTGATTTTTCGGTAGCTCTCGTCCTGATGACAAGCATTGAGTGCCCGCAAGGTCACTTCCGGGAGACTCGGTAGCTGTAAATCAGGCGCAATGTGCATAGGCTTACCTGCCGTGCGACGAAAAAGTCAGTATCTGACGGAGCGTTCATTCTTATTGTCCGAAAAGAGCTTAGACAATAAACCGTCGTTATTAAATACTTATTGCTCTTTTTTTAAGCAATATATTATCTGATTCGTGATATGTGTAGAATTTTTACAGGTTAAAATACTGAAAACCGAAAAATCAGGGACCTAGATTACCGGTGATGAACGCCAGAGAACCTGTTAAGCACAATCCGAACCAACCCCGTACCATCGCGATTACCGGCGGTAAAGGCGGGGTAGGTAAGACTTCGGTTGCCCTGAATCTTGCGCTCACACTGGCGAGGCAGGATAACCGGGTTCTGTTGCTGGACGGCGACACTGATCTGGCCAATGTCAGTATCATGGTTGGCCTGTATCCGAGAAAAACCCTTGCCAACGTGATGGCTGGAGAATGTCGTCTGGAGGATATCATCCTTGAGACGGACTACGGCCTGCACATTGTGCCCGGGGCATCCGGCGTGCAGGAATGCATGGATATGGGGCCGGCGGAGAGCCTCCGTATAC
This sequence comes from Marinobacter sp., assembly GCA_033721635.1. GTDB lineage: Bacteria > Pseudomonadota > Gammaproteobacteria > Pseudomonadales > Oleiphilaceae > Marinobacter. The sequence continues at coordinate 22,941 of JAWWAT010000008.1, forward strand.
TCCGGGCACTCTATAACCTGGAAAACCGCTACGATTACGTCATCACCGATACTGCTGCCGGTCTGCAGTCTGCCGGGCTGCATATGATTGCAGCAACAGAGCTGGCCTGCATGGTAGTGACCCCGGATCCGGCCTCCCTGACCGACGCTTTTTCATTGATCAAGGTTCTGCGGCGCAGGGGTTACAACCGTATTCCGAGCATTCTGGTGAACATGGCCCAGGGCGCCAGTCAGGCTCGGTCTGTGTTCCAGCGCCTGGACGCCGCCGCCCAGCGCCACCTGGGAATCTCGCTCCACTATATGGGTGGAATCTGGCGGGACGAGACCCTTCGCCAGTCGGTTCTTAACCAGAAGCCCGTAGCCCTTCTGCCCGTTTCGGACCCCTCCTGTCGTCAGTTCCATACCCTTGCGGATATGCTGGATGTGCGGCTGTCCCAGTTACCCAGGCGCAAGGCAGGCATTGCAGCTTATTGGCACAGGGTGGCCAAACGAGAATCCACTAACGCACCCAAAGCGTTGAGCAAGCCAGAGCCCCAGGCTGAGAGTGAAGTACCGGCGATCAAAGAGCGTTGCCTGAAGGCCGTCGGTGAGATTGAGGCTGTATTCGGCCAGGCTCCGGTCGATCCGCTGCTGCGTTATGAGGCATTCACGCGGCTTTTTGCACTGCTGGGGAGCACTCTGGACAGTGATGCCATCGAGATCATCCAGACCGGATTGGGGGCGTTCCAGTGGGAGA
>JAWWAT010000009.1:0-23649 GCA_033721635.1 Marinobacter sp.
AAAACAGGGTCGGCGGTGCGGCGTCTCCAGTGAGAAAAGCGCCACCGCGGCCCCTGATCTAGCGGAGTAGCTTGATGAAGCTGACAGCAAGGCAATCCCAGGTACTGGACATCATCCGTCGATACGTCGACGAAACCGGCTATCCGCCCACCCGGGCAGAAATTGCAGCGGAACTGGGTTTCCGTTCCGCCAATGCTGCGGAAGAGCATCTCAGGGCGTTGGCCCGGAAAGGGGCCATTGAGATGGTGCCCGGAGCCAGTCGGGGTATCCGTTTGCCGGAGGCCGAAGAGGATCTGGGTCTCCCGGTTATTGGTCAGGTGGCTGCTGGTAGCCCGATTCTCGCCCAGGAACATATCGAGGATCACTGTACGCTCCAGCCCGAGTTTTTCTCGCCATCCGCGGATTATCTGCTGAGAGTCCGGGGCATGAGTATGAAGGATATCGGCATTCTGGACGGCGATTTACTCGCTGTGCACAGCACCCAGGATGTTCACAATGGTCAGGTGGTTGTTGCCCGGGTGGGCGACGAGGTGACGGTAAAACGTTTCCGTAAAGAAGGCTCGAAAGTCTACCTGATTGCCGAAAACGAAGAATTTGCGCCTATCGAAGTCGACCTCACTGAACAGGAACTGTTCATTGAAGGTCTGGGTGTTGGTGTTATCCGCCGCTCCGATCTGCACTGATCTGGCTGGATAGCCTCAGAACGTTTGAATAACGGGTGAATTATGGAACAAATGAGCTTTAACCAGAACCTGGCCTACAATCCCAACGCTCTGTCCTGTTCAGTGCCGGCAACCGCCGCCCGCGAGCGACGCTCTGTTATTCGCGCCCGACGTTCACCGGAGTCGACCGAGCCGAAGGTCACGGGCAATGTCACCGAAATTATTCTGCCGGAGGGGCAGGTGGAGAACTTCCAGCTCCTGCTGCCAATGCTGACCCAACTGAATCAGGAAAGGCGCTGGCTGGCCTGGATTGATCCGCCCCAGGCGCTGGTCAGCAAATGGCAGAAGATGCACGGTATCGTGGCTGGCGAGCTGCTGGTGCTTCGTTCAACGCCGGACTACCCCGCGCAGGATTTGGCAGAGCGAGCCCTGAGTGCGGGTACCTGCCACGCGGTCGTCATGTGGACCCCTAAACTGGGCCGAGCTGCCTTCGAATCTCTGCAAAAAGCCTCGGCCGAGGGTAACAGTCACGGGGTGGTTCTGAGACAGCGTTGATTGCTCAGTGCAGAGTATAGGAGGGCTGGGCGTCTGAGGCGTCCAGTTCGTCGTCTTCCCAGTCGATATCGTGAGCAACATTGCCGACCGCCTCAATGCCTGCGGCAATCATTGCCTTGGCGACTGACATATCCCGGTCTTCCATCATTTCCCGGGCTTCTTCCGAGAATGAAATTTTCACCAGTGGCGCACTGTCATCATCAATGCGGCGCAGGGCGTAATCACCGTTGGTCAGTTGCACGATTTCAAAAAACGATGGTGACATTCAGTAAACCTTCAAGTTAGTGAGATCTGGGTATCCTGCGTTTGGAGCTGCTTACCACTCGCTGTGCTGTTCTTCCAGATCGTCGGCAAAATGTTTGACGGCGTTGAGTGTTTGCAGCAAGGCCGCCGAGGATCGGTCCGGGCCGGAGTCGGCGGATACCGCAATAATATTTTCCGCGCTGACGGTTTTTTTGGTCGCTGGTGGCCGGCTCTGCGAGCGTTCCAGTTGTTCCAGATGGTTCCACCAGCCGCCTGACCGCTTTTCCAGTTCCCGGAGCCGGCTTACTTCATTCGGCTCCGGTCCGATCAGGGCGGCCAGTTCATCCAGCGTTGCAGGCTCCTCTGACTTCCTCTGGTAAAGCCTGGCAATCATCACCAGCAACAGTTGTCGGGCTCTCAGGAGCAGTTCAATTGCGCCCTGTATGGCCGCTTCCCGGTGCAGGGCCTGCTCGGCCTCGTTGAGCGCCTGATCCTCACCCTGCAATGTCGACCTGTCCAATTGCCCGAGCAACGTCCGGGCGAGGAAGAGTTTCTGCGAAACCAGTGAATGCCATTGTGAGGCCATGGAGTACCTTCAATTGCCCAATGCGGGAGCAACTCCGGAAAATTAATTGCCCACTATACCATTTCCAGCAGCAAATTTCTTCAGCTATCCCCGCCTGCGGGTTTCACAATAAAATACAAACATTCACTTGAAACGCCCGTTTGAATTTGGCAAAAAGGCGCCCGGCTGTGCGAGTTCTGATCGTTGCGGCTGCCCAACAGCATGAACTTCTGGAGGTGTAAGGGATGCGAAGCCAATTCATTGCAGGTGTCGTCCTGGTTTTTCTCGGTTATTCCGGACAGGCCCTGTCCAAGGTCACGGCGGCCGAGGCCCAGCGGCTGGGTGAGGACCTGACGCCGGTTGGCGCGGAGAGAGCGGGCAATAAGTCCGGCAGCATTCCCGAGTGGACCGGAGGGCTGGCCACTCCACCGGCGGGCTGGCGCGAGGGGCAAGTGGAAATTGATCCCTTCCCGGAGGACGAAGTCCTCTTCGTGATTACCTCCGACAATCTGGACCTGTACCGGGACAAGTTGTCTGATGGCCACATTGCCATGTTGGAGAAATATGGGCCTGATTTTTTCATGCCTGTTTACCAGACCCGCCGCACCGCCGCGTTTCCGGAGCATGTTTATGACAAGTTCGCTGAGAACGCCCTGAGTGCGCAGCTGCTGGATAATGGCAATGGTGTCCGGGATACCATCATGACCAGTCCGTTCCCGATCCCGAAGGACGGCCTGGAGGTTATCTGGAACCACATCCTGCGCTACCGGGGCGAAGAGATCTCTCTGCGCAGCGCATCCGCGACGCCCCAGAAAGACGGCTCGTACAACCCGGTGGTCAACGACTACGACTACTTTTTCGCCTACAGCAGGAAAGGGGCGGAGTTGGCGGAAATCGACAACAAGATTTTCTACCTGAAGACCGACACCATTGCACCGTCGTCGCTGGCTGGCACCATTACGCTGGTACACGAAACCCTTGATCAGGTTCGATCGCCGCGTCTGGCCTGGCGCTACGATTCCGGTTCGCGCCGGCTCCGCCGGTCGCCGAACCTGGCCTATGAGACCGATCTGCCGAATTCCTCCTCACTGCGCTCGGTTGACCAGAAGGACATGTACAACGGTGCACCCAACCAGTACGACTGGGAGCTGAAAGGCAAGCGCGAGCTGTTCGTGCCTTACAACGCCTACAAGCTTCACGGGCCGGAGGTGGAGGCCGATGACGTGATTCGTCCGGGCCACATCAATCAGGAACTGACCCGTTACGAATTGCATCGGGTCTGGGTGGTGGAAGCAAAACGTCGTACCGGAATCAGCCACATCTACGATCGCCGCGTTTTCTATGTGGATGAAGACAGCTGGCAGATTCTGGCCTCGGAGGAATACGATTCAGACGGGAACCTGTGGCGTGTGTCCGAGGCTCACAACATTAGCTATTACAGTGAGCCGGTGTTCTGGACTACCATGGAAATGACCTACGACCTCAAGGCGGAGCGTTATTACATCGATGGGCTTGATGATGGTTTCCCGGCGTATGATTTCGATCCCGGGTTCCGGGGCAACGAATTTACGGCCTCTGCCGCCCGTCGAGCCGCCCGCCGCTGATTCCCAAGGAGACCGACATGGCAGACGCACAAGCTCACCTCGACCATCTTGATCAGCTGATGGCCGACCTTGGTCGCGCCCTGGCTGACAAAGACTGGGAAGCCATGTCCACTCTGAATGAACAGGTGAAGCCGGCAGTCGAGCCCCTGATGGCCGCCCTGGAAGCTGGCGAACTCGAGGCGGAGCCCGTGAGGCTCCGCTTGCAGGAACTGCAGCAGTTTATTGACGCAGCGGATGAGTCCGCGCGCATTGCCCGCAAGGAAGCGGAAGATGGCCTCAAAGGGGTCAATCGGAACCGTAGTGCGGCAAAGGCCTATCAGAACGTCTCGTCCAATCGACCAAAATAGCGTCATAAAATTGACTCTGCCGTCCTTACAGTCTTAAATACCGCACAAATCCCTCAAGAGATTCGTTTGAATGTCTAAAAATAACAAAGTGCTGGTGCTGAGCGAGGATGATTCAAGATTGCGGGACATGGTCACCATTCTTGAGTTCATCGGCGAGGAAGAGGTCCTTGCCGGCAATGAAGCCTGGGCACTTTTGGAAAGCGGCGACGAGGATAGCCTTTCAGATGTCGCGGTCGCGGTGGTCAACGGAGAGGATGCTGGCGCCACCGAGGCCATTACGACTGTGAGCAATTCGGTCAAGGGAGTTCCTTTGCTGGTCCTCGGGCATCCTGAACTCAAGGGCCTGTCCGATGATGCAAGCGCCCGCATTATTGCGCGCATGGAATGGCCGCTGAATTACACCAAGTTTGTTGATTCCCTCTACCGGGCCCAGATTTACCGGGACCAGTTCAGCCGTTCCCGGGAGCGCGGCCAGCAGCGCGGACTTCAGCTCTTTCGAAGCCTTGTGGGAACCAGCCGGAAGGTCCAGCAGGTGCGCCAGTTGATGGAGCAGGTGGCCGATAAAGACGTCAGCGTTCTGATTACCGGCGAGTCCGGTACCGGCAAAGAGGTGGTTGCCCGGAACCTGCACTACCATTCTTCCCGGCGGAACAAGCCGTTTGTACCTGTAAACTGTGGCGCCATTCCGGCTGAACTGCTGGAAAGCGAACTGTTCGGACATGAAAAAGGCGCCTTTACCGGTGCCATCACAGCCCGGGTAGGGCGCTTCGAGATGGCGGAGGGTGGCACCCTGTTCCTGGATGAGATCGGCGACATGCCGCTCAACATGCAGGTGAAGATTCTCCGGGTTTTGCAGGAACGTACCTTCGAGCGGGTGGGTAGCAATCGGACCCAGTCGGCCGATGTCCGGGTTATTGCCGCTACTCACAAGCATCTGGAAGATATGATCGACTCCGGGGATTTCCGGGAAGATCTTTACTACCGCCTGAATGTGTTCCCCATCGAGATGCCGGCTTTGCGTGATCGGGTGGAAGATATTCCTCTTCTGATCAACGAGCTCATTTCCCGGATGGAGAAAGAGAAGCGGGGCTCACTGCGGATGAATTCGGCGGCGATCATGAGTCTGTGTCGCCATGACTGGCCCGGCAACGTGCGCGAGCTGGCCAATCTGGTGGAGCGCCTGTCGATCATGCACCCCTACGGCGTGATCGGTGTACAGGAGTTGCCCAAGAAGTTCCGCTACGTTGACGATTACGATGAGAACCGGCCGGTTGAGGACACCGGAATGCCCTCCGGCATTCCGGGACTTGTTGGGCTGGATGCCCCGGCGTTGCTGCCGGTGAACGGCATCGATCTCAAGGATTACCTGTCCAATCTTGAGAAGCAGCTGATCCAGCAGGCGCTCGACGAAGCCGGCGGCGTGGTGGCCAGGGCTGCCGAGAAGTTGCGGATCCGTCGAACCACACTGGTCGAGAAAGTTCGCAAGTACGGGCTGCGGGAAGAGGAGTCCGAAGAATCCTGAGCAAGATCGTCCAGATTCTAAAGCCTATTCAACGGCGTCAAAGGTTCGTAACCTGAGGCGCCGTTTCCATTTCTGACCGACGTAAAATTGTCATCCCGCTCTTTCTGGATTCGCTTTCCTACTGAAATATAAAGAAAAAGTGAAGTTGGCACGGTGCTGGCTTAACTACCTGCAAACGAAGTATCCGAACTATTGGGTCCGAAACCCAGGGCCGATCGGGGAGTCAGGTTATGAGTCAGGCACAGTTTGTTCTTCAGTCCGGCGCGGGCGGGGCGAAAGCCAACGCTGCGGCGGATGTAAACGACAAGGTTACGGCCCTGTTTCCGGAGCAGGACGACGCGGCGGTGGATTCCGCCCTGGAACTGTTCAACCGGATGTCGCGACAGATTACTGACTCGTACCGGACTCTTGAGTCGCGGGTTAACCAGCTTTCTGGCGAACTGAACCAGGAATCGCTTCAGCGCCAGCAGGAATTGGAAGAGAAGGAGCAGCTGGCGGACCGCCTGTCCACGTTGCTCAACGCACTGCCTGCCGGCGTCGTCGTTCTGGATAGCCAGGGCGTGGTGACGCAGACCAATCCGGCGGCCATTGCGCTGCTGGGAGAACCCCTGGATGGTGCCCGCTGGGTGGATGTCATCCATCGCTGTTTCGCGCCCCGGCGGGACGATGGCCACGAGGTCTCTCTGAAAGACGGTCGCAGGGTCAGTATTGAGATCCGGACGATGGAAAACCAGCCCGGCCAGCTGATTCTGCTGACCGACCTGACAGAAACCCGCCATCTTCAGGCCCAGCTGGCACACGCCCAGCGTCTGTCTGCCATGGGCAAGATGGTCGCGTCTCTTGCTCACCAGATTCGCACCCCACTTTCCGCCGCCATCCTGTATGGCGGTCATCTGAGCCAAGAAGACCTGGATGAAGAAATGCGTCAGCGCTGTGCCTCGCGACTGATGTCACGACTCACTCATCTGGAGCAGCAGGTGCGGGATATGCTGATCTTCGCCCGGGGCGAAACCCGTCTGGCGGAGGAGCTGTCTGCCGGCAAGCTGGTTTCGGCGCTGACTTCAGCGGTGGAGGGGTTGAAGCCGGCTCCTGGCGCGGAAGTCTGCCTTCAGAACGAAATTTCCAGCGACTGCCGTCTCATGTGTAACCGGGATGCCCTGGTAGGTGCCTGCACCAATCTCGTCAATAACAGCCTTGAGGCCGGCGCGAGCCGTGTGGCTGTCCGGGTAACCGAAGACGCCGGCGAACTGGTCATTCGCGTTGAGGATAATGGTCCGGGGTTTGAGTCCTCGGACGCCACGCGATTAACCGAAGCTTTTTACACGACCAAGTCCCATGGCACGGGGCTCGGCCTTGCGGTAGTGCAAGCCGTCATCAAGGCACATCAGGGGCGATTCTCCATTGAGTCGCCGGAGCAGGGCGGCGCCATCGCTACCCTGCGTTTACCGCAATTACGTAACAGACACTGATCGGAGGCAACCATGGCCAAGGCCCAGATTCTGATTGTTGAGGATGACCATGACCTGCGGGAAGCGCTGGTAACCACCCTTGAGCTTGCCAAATTCCGGGTAAGGGAAGCGTCTAATGCTAGAGAGGCGCTGGAGAGACTGGCAGAGTCCCCGGTGGATATGGTGGTCAGCGATGTCAACATGCCGGGTCTGTCGGGGCATCAGTTGCTGGCCGAGGTCCAGCGGTTGTATCCAGGGCTGCCAATGATGCTGATCACGGCCTATGGCCAGATCAGCGATGCCGTTTCGGCCATGCAGGCCGGCGCCATCGATTACCTTGTCAAACCGTTCGAGCCGCGTTTCCTGGTGGATGCCGTCAGCAAGATCGTTGGCGGCGCGCGCGAAAAAGCCAGCGATGAGCCGGTGGCCGAGGATCCGATCAGCAAGCGTATGTTCCAGCTGGCAACGAAAGTGGCCGGCAGCGACTCGACAGTCATGATCTCCGGGGAAAGTGGAACCGGTAAGGAAGTGCTCGCCCGGTATATCCATCAGCAATCCCCAAGGGCGGATCAGCCCTTCGTGGCCATCAACTGTGCGGCGATTCCGGAAAACATGCTGGAGGCGATACTGTTTGGGCATGAAAAAGGTGCCTTTACCGGTGCTGTCGCCGCCTCGCCCGGCAAGTTCGAGCAGGCCAACGGTGGCACCATTCTTCTGGACGAGATTTCGGAGATGGACCTGGGGCTCCAGTCCAAGCTGTTGCGGGTATTGCAAGAGCGCGAAGTCGAGCGGGTTGGTGGTCGCAAGACCATCAATCTGGATGTTCGGGTGGTGGCGACTACCAACCGGGACCTCGCGGACTATGTGCGCGAAGGCAAGTTCCGGGAAGATCTTTACTACCGCCTGACGGTGTTCCCGATGCACTGGCAGCCACTCCGGGAGCGCCGACTGGATATCATGCCGCTGGCCACGTCGTTGCTTAAAAAACACTGCCGAAAAATGAAGCTGACGGGGATTGCCTTTGCCCAGGACGCAAAAAGCGCGTTGGTGAATCATCAGTGGCCGGGCAATGTCCGGGAGCTGGACAACGCAATCCAGCGAGCCCTGGTGCTGCATCAGGGCAACGTTATTCACTCCGGCGATCTGTGTCTGGAACTGGGCATCACCGGCCGACCGGACCTGCAGCGCGCCGAGCCGGTCTCAGCACCCCAGGCCGTTGACGGTGACGGCGTCGAACCGGAAGGTTCAGGCCAGGGTATTCCAACCCCGGAGCAGCCTGCGCCTGTTCAGGTTGAGGATCATGACGGCGCCGTTTCCCTGGGTGATGATCTGAGGCAGCAGGAATTCCGTATCATCATACAGACACTTCGGAAAGAGCGTGGGCGTCGCAATCGAGCCGCCGAGCAACTGGGAATCAGTCCCAGGACACTCAGGTACAAGCTGGCCCAGATGCGTGACGCCGGAATCGATCTGGACGCCGAAATGGCCGTGGTCTGACCCCCTGCAAGACAAACTCCTTCATCGGCACCCCTCGGGGTGCCGTTTTTTTATCTGTCGTCAAAAGTCCGTCAGTGGCTTCTTGTGCACCAGGCATGAAATATCTAACTCTATGATATTTAATGTCAAAATCGACTTGGCCTGCCAATTGCTTATTCGGGAATAACAGCATCCCCATAGAGCAATTCCGTCCCGGGGAGGGCGGAGCCAGGAGAGAGTTATGGTTCAGCGTGCCGACATCAACAGTGTTTTGTCCGATATCCGGTCCCTGCGTTCCCAGATGATGCAGAACCAGCGGGTCGAACAGGATCAATCGGTTCGTGGCCGGATAGACGGGCCCCGCCAGGTTCAGGAAACCCAGGAAACGCCCAGCTTCAATGACATGCTGAGCAATGCGGTGAACAACGTAAACGATCTCCAGAAAACCGCAGGGGATCTGAGAACCGCCTACGATATGGGCGACCCGAATGTGGACATCACCCGCGTGATGATTGCCGCCCAGAAATCCTCTGTCTCCTTCGAAGCGCTGACCCAGGTACGTAACCGGGTGGTTCGGGCCTACGAAGACATTATGAACATGCCGATCTGATAACGGAGCAGAGTCATGGCCAGCGTACCCGCAGAAACCAACGCCTCCAACATGCCGGCAGCCCCGGAGGGCAACCAGTCGGAAAGCCGTAGCGACCTGTTCATGGGGTTCAACCGGCTGAACCTGCTGCGTCAGATTGGCTTGATGGTGGGGCTCGCCGCCAGCGTGGCGCTGGGACTGGCGGTTGTACTCTGGGCTCAGGAGCCGAACTATCAGCCTGTGGTGGGCGATCTCTCCTCCTACAACCCCCAGGATGTAACCACCATCCTCGAGAGTAACGGCATCGACTACAAGATGGATCCGCGCACCGGCGCCTTACTGGTTCCTTCGGACCAGGTCTACAACGCACGGCTGAAGCTGGCGGCCGAGGGTGTCACGGATCGCCAAACCATGGGCTACGAGCTGCTGGACCAGGAGCGTGGTCTGGGAACGTCCCAGTTCATGGAAACCATTTCTTATCGTCGGGGGCTCGAGGGTGAGCTTGCCCGCACCGTTGCCAGTATGCGCGGCGTGCGGAATGCCCGGGTGCACCTGGCGATTCCGGAGCGCTCTGTGTTCGTACGTGATGCCCGCGATCCGTCTGCCTCGGTATTTCTCGAAGTCTTTGCCGGCCGCCGGCCGGAACAGGAGCAGATTAGCGCCATTGTGAACCTGGTTGCCGGCAGCGTTCCCATGATGAGCAAGGAACACGTGACCGTTGTCGACCAGAACGGCAATCTGCTGACCGGTAAGGAAAGCCAGACCAATGCCGACCAGATGGCGGACCAGTACGAATACACCTCCAAGGTCGAGGAGCGCCTGACCCGTCGGGTGGCTTCCCTGATCGGACCGATCGTGGGAGATGGCCGCTATCGCGCCGAAGTTTCTGCGGATCTGGACTTCTCCTCAGTAGAACAGGCAGAGGAATTGTTTAACCCGGAGCAGCAGGCGGTGCGCAGTGAGCGCGAACTCACTGAGCAGCGTGCGGCCGGCGCCCAGGGTGGTATTCCCGGAGCACTGGCGAACCAGCCTCCGGCCGATGCCACTGTTCCGGAACAGGCTGCCGGTGCTGAGGGTGATGGCGAAGGGGCGGCTCCCCAGCCGGTCAACGTGCGTCGTGAGTCCACCCGGAACTACGAGATGGATCGCACTGTCAGCTACAGACGCCAGGAATTGGGACGAGTGAAGCGGGTGACTGTCGCTCTGGCGGTGGATGATATGAAAGTAGTCGATCCCCAGACCGGTGAAGTCAGCTACGAGCCTTGGCCGGAGCAGGAACTGCAGCGCCTGAGCATGCTGGTGCGGGATGCAGTAGGTTATTCCGCCGCCCGGGGAGACAGCGTTACGGTGATGAATACCGCCTTCGCACCGGAAGAAGCGGTTGAATTTGAAGCCCCGGCCTTCTGGGAGCAGCCCTGGTTCTGGGACCTGATGAAGCAGGTACTGGCGGGGCTGGTCATTCTGGTACTGGTGCTGGGCCTGCTGCGCCCCACACTCAAGAGCCTGTCGGGCGGTGGCCAGCGTGAGCGCGGCCTGGATTCCGGTAGCGGTGGCGGTTACGGTGGCCTTGACGATATTGAGGGCGGCGATGAGCTGCGCCAGGCCATGTCGTCGCAGGATGATCTGCTTTTGCCGGGTGCCACAGACGGTTATGATAGGCAGCTGAACGCCTTGAAGGGTCTGATTGCCGAGGACCCGGCTCGAGTTGCACAGGTAATGCGCCAGTGGGTGAATGTCGATGACTGAGCAAGCCAATCAACAGGGTGGCAATGAGCCGCAGAAACCACAACGGAAGATTCCCCGTGTGGAGCAGGCGGCCATTCTACTGATGTCACTGGGCGAGGCGGATGCAGCTGAAATCCTCAAGCACATGGGCCCCAAAGAGGTCCAGCGTGTGGGGGTGGCCATGGCCCAGATGAAGGATGTCAGCAAGGATGAAGTCACCTATGTGATGAACCAGTTTGTTGATGCCGTGGGTGGCCAGACCGGTCTGGGCGTGGGCAATGACGACTACATCCGGACAATGCTGACCCAGGCGCTGGGTGACGATAAGGCATCCAGCCTGATCGACCGAATCCTGATCGGCGGCAATACTACCGGCCTCGATACCCTCAAGTGGATGGAACCCCGGGCTGTGGGTGACATCATTCGTTACGAGCACCCGCAGATTCAGGCCATCGTCATTTCCTATCTTGATCCGGATCAGGCGGCTGAAATTCTCGGCACCCTGGATGAGAAAGTCCGCCTTGACGTCATGATGCGGGTGGCATCGCTGGAGAGTATTCAGCCCCAGGCGCTGCAGGAACTGAACGATATTCTTGAAAAGCAGTTCTCCGGCGGCGCTGCCTCCCAAACCAGCCGCATTGGGGGTGTCAAACGGGCAGCGGACATCATGAACTTTATGGATCGGAGCATCGAGGGCAACCTGATGGATTCCATCAAGGATATGGATCCGGATCTGGCCAGCACCATCGAGGATCTGATGTTCGTGTTCGATAACCTCAAGGAAGTGGACGATCGCGGTATCCAGGCGCTTCTGCGGGAAGTTTCCTCCGAAGTTCTGGTGGTCGCCCTCAAGGGCGCCGACGACGAAGTTCAGGAAAAGATCTTCAAGAACATGTCCAAGCGTGCGGCAGAATTGCTGCAGGATGATCTTGAGGCCAAGGGGCCGGTCAAGGTCAGCGAGGTTGAGTCGGCCCAGAAAGATATTATTACCATCGCCCGCCGTATGGCCGAGGCAGGTGAAATCTCCCTCGGCGGCGCCGGCGAAGAAATGATGTAATGAAAGATTCCAGCCGAGACGTCAACCGTATTCCCAAGGAGCAGCTAACCGCCTACGAGCGCTGGGAGCTGCCTCTGCTGGATGCCCGTGGCAACGAAGTGCCCCGGGAGGAGGAGCGTGAGGTCAAGCCCCTGACGGCGGCGGACATTGACGAGATCCGTCAGGCCGCCCGTGAAGACGGTTATAAAGAGGGGCGGGATCAGGGTTACGAGGACGGTCTGAAGGCCGGGAAGGAAGAAGGACACCGGGAAGGACTGGAAACCGGCCTGGCGGAGGGCAGGGAGCAGGGCAAAGCCCAGGGCTACGATGACACCCGCAAGGAAATAGACACCAAGCTTGACCGTCTCGAACACCTGCTGGGTGAGCTGCTGCTACCAATCAAGCGGCATGAGGACGAGCTTGAAACCTCACTGGTCAACCTGACCACGGTTCTCGCGCGGGCGGTGGTTTACCGCGAACTGACCATCGACTCTTCCCAGATCCGCCATGTGGTTCGCCGAGCCATGGAAGCTCTGCCTTCGACTGCCGAGAACATACGCATCCAAATAAATCCGGAAGACTGTGAGATGGTCCGCGAGGTGACCGCTCGCCTGGAGGCGTCCGCTTCCGTCATTGAAGACGCCAGTATTCTGCCAGGTGGCTGCAAGGTAGAGACCCGCCACAGCCTTGTGGATTTCACCGTCGAGAAGCGCTTTCAGCGAGCGGTTCAGAGCATGCTGGACCAGCAGATGAACGACAGCGAGGGCGGAGAAACCGAGGAACTGGATTCCATGATGGAAGACCTGACCGGTTTCCATCGTGACGTACTGGATTCCGAGGAGTCCGAAGACGATCCGAAGCCGGCGCAAAATGAAGGTGACGGTAATGACCTCGAACCTCGCTGATCGTCTCAACCGCTTCCAGGGCTTTCTGGGCAATGAACCTGAACCCGAGCTATCGGGCCGACTGACCCGCATGGTGGGCCTGACGCTGGAATGTGTTGGCTGCCCCATGGTGGTCGGTGACCGCTGTGTGATCTTTGGCCAGAACACCGGCAACGTGGAAGCAGAGGTGGTGGGTTTCGAGGACGACAGGGTCTATCTGATGCCCCTGACGGCGATTGAGGGGCTCAAACCCGGTGCCAGGGTCGTGCCCCTGTCCGCTGCCAGCCGTGTTCCGGTAGGGCCGCAGTTGCTCGGTCGGGTAGTGGATGGCAGTGGCGAGCCCCTGGACGGAAAAGGGCCCCTGCAGGCCGAAGCCCGCGTCGCGCTCACCGGTGACATCATCAACCCCCTGAATCGTGCGCCGGTGCGACAGTCCATGGACGTTGGTATCCGGGCGATTAACGCACTGATGACCGTCGGCCAGGGCCAGCGCCTGGGTCTGTTTGCCGGCAGTGGCGTAGGTAAGAGTATGCTGCTGGGCATGATGACCCGTTTCACCGATGCCGATATCACCGTTGTCGGTTTGATTGGTGAACGGGGGCGTGAGGTAAAAGAATTTATCGAAGACATTCTGGGCGAGGAGGGGCTCTCCCGTTCGGTGGTGGTGGCTGCCCCCGCTGATGACTCGCCTCTGATGCGGCTGCGCGCTGCCATGCTGACCACCCGGATTGCCGAGTACTACCGGGACCAGGGTAAGAGGGTGCTGCTGCTCATGGATTCCCTGACCCGCTATGCCCAGGCCCAGCGTGAGATCGCCCTCGCCGTGGGCGAGCCGCCGGCGACCAAAGGCTACCCGCCTTCCGTATTTGCCAAGTTGCCCCAGTTGGTGGAGCGAACCGGCAACGGCCGACCCGGGGGCGGCTCGATCACCGCGTTCTACACCGTGCTGACCGAGGGTGACGACCAGCAGGACCCGATCGCCGATGCTGCCCGCGCGATTCTGGACGGCCATATCGTACTGTCCCGTCGGCTTGCCGAAGAGGGACATTACCCGGCCATAGATGTGGAGGCCTCCATCAGCCGGGTCATGCCCCAGGTCACCGAGACCGAGCATTTCGCCCGCGCCCAGCGTTTCAAGCAGGTGTATTCCCGCTACCAGCAGGCCCGGGACCTGATTTCCGTGGGCGCCTACGTCAAAGGCTCCGATCCCGAGACCGATTTTGCCATCACGCACATCGGCAACATGCGCCAGTTTTTGCAGCAGGGGCTCAATGAGAGCGCTCCGCTGAAAGAGAGTGTTGATCAGTTGCTGGCGGTTGTGCCCGAGCGTCGCTCCCCCGAGCGGCGCAAGTCGGCGGTTCCGAATCCGGCTGCCGGCGCCGGCGGCGGTGATGCCTGATGCTCCGATCCCGTCGGCTGGAAGTGGTTCTTTCCCTTGAAGAACGCAAGGAACAGGAAGCCCTCGAACGGATGGGGGAGGCCCGAAAACTGGCCGAACAACAGCGCGAACAGGTTCAGAACCTGAATCGTTACCAGCAGGAATACCGGGATCAGATCCGTAACAGCCAGCAGGGTGTTGTGCAGGTGTCCCGTCTCCAGGCCTGGCAGGCCTTTATCGGACAACTCGATCAGGTTATCCGGCAGCAGCAGAAGCAGTTGGAGCAGGCAGAAAAGGTTTTTGAGGCCCGCAAACAGGAATGGCAACAGGCCTGGGAGCGGCGGCGTGGTATGGAGAAGTACATCGAAACCTGTCGGCAGCAGGAACAAAGAGAGCAGGATCTTCGCGAACAAAAGCTCTCGGATGAGGCGGCCGGGCGGGCTTTTAATCGCCGTCGGCGCTGAATCTTGCTCTGCATCAAGCAAAAACGGATGCAAAGTCAGTCCACTCAGCTATCCTTACCCCAAGAAGAACCGGCGGATCATGCCGGTTGGAATGCTGCTGCTGACACCTTGGGAGGTTGAAGAATGCCGATTCAGACGCGCCGCGATGATGACGGTAAGACCCTTGTTATCAGAATCGAGGGGCGGTTTGATTTCAGCACCCACCAGGCGTTCCGGGATGCCTATGAGCACGGAGACCCGGCTGTCCGAGACTACGTTGTGGACCTGTCGGACACCACCTATCTGGACAGCTCGGCCCTGGGTATGTTGCTGTTGCTCAGGGATTATGCCGGGGGCGACAGCGCCCGCATCGTCATAGAGAACTGCAATAACGATGTCCGGCGCATTCTTTCCATCTCCAATTTCGAGCAACTGTTCAACATTCGCTGATGCTCGCGGCCTGCCGGAATAGTCATGGATGATGCCGTTGCAGAACACAGCAGCCCCCTGAGAATACTCATTGCTGACGATTCGGACAGCGACCGCCTGATCCTGAAAACCCTCCTGAAACGCCTGGGACACGAGGTTCTGGATGTCTCGAACGGCCTTGATGCGGTTTCGGTATTCCAGCAGGAGGCGCCGGATCTGGTGTTGCTCGATGCCCTCATGCCGGTAATGGATGGTATGGAAGCGGCTCGGCAGATCAAGTTTCTGGCTGGCGAGCGGCTGGTGCCTCTGATCTTTCTGACCTCCCTGTCAGAAGCTGGTGCCCTGGCCCGCTGTCTTGAGGCCGGTGGCGATGACTTCCTTGGAAAACCCTATAACCGGATCATCATCGAAGCCAAGATCAAGGCGTTCAATCGCATGCGGCTGATGCACCAGACCCTGTCGGATCAGCGGGATCTGATCCGGGAGCGGAATCGGCAACTGACGGAAGAGCAAGAAATCGCCAAGCGGGTATTCGACAACGTGGCCCACTCCGGTTGTCTGGACGCCGCCAACATTCGCTATCACGCCTCGCCACAGTCCATTTTCAACGGGGATGTGCTGTTTGCCTCGCCTCGGCCGGCGGGCGGCATGCTGATCTTCATGGGGGATTTCACTGGCCACGGCCTGCCGGCCGCCATTGGTGCCATGCCCGTTGCCGAGATCTTCTATGGCATGGCCAGCAAGGGCTTCAACGGTCAGGACGTGCTGCGGGAGATCAACCAGAAGCTCAAGCGGATTCTCCCCACAGGAATGTTCTGTTGTGGCGCCATGATTGAGGCGGATTTCAAGCTCAATCAGGTGCGGGTCTGGAACGGCGGGCTGCCGGACGGCTGGCTGATTCGCCCCTCCGGGACGTTCCTGGCAATACAATCACGGCATCTGCCACTCGGAATTCTTTCGCCTGATCAGTTCAATGCCGATTTCGAGAGGGTCGCTACCGGTCCGGGTGACAGGGTACTGATGATGACCGACGGCTTCCTGGAGTCTGCCGACAGTGCCGGCAATGTCTTTGGTGAACAGGGAGTGACGGAGACGCTCGAGCGGCTGGATGTTGATGACCATCCGTTCGACGCCATGATGTCCGCGGTGCACCGGTTTACCGGAAATTTTGAGGATGGCGATGATCTGACGCTATGTTCCCTTGAAATGATGGACGAGGCGGGCCTCGCCTCCCTGCCGGACCGAGCAGCGCCTTCTGCCCTTGCAGGACCCGCGGAATGGCGGTGTACCTATGAAATTCGTGAGCAAACCCTTGGACAGTTCAGTCCCCTGCCGCTATTGCTTCACATCTGTATGGAGGTACCCGGCCTTCGCCGTAAGAGCGGCGAAATCTACACCTTGCTGGCGGAGCTCTACAACAATGCACTGGAGCATGGCGTTCTGGAGCTGCCGTCGGAATGGAAACGGTCACCGGAGGGCTTTGGCCGTTACTATGCCGAGCGAAACCGGCGACTGGCCAATGTGGAAGGGCACTATATCCGGTTCACACTGCATCATTCCTTGAAACCTGATGGTGGCCGGCTTCGTGTTGTCTGTGAGGACAGTGGTCGGGGGTTTGATTTTCAGAACCACCCCAGTATGGCGTCCGCCATTCCGCCGGCTGAGAGCGGACATTATGCAGGGCGGGGGCTGTTGCTGTTGAAACGCCTGGCTGAGACCATCAGGTTTCATGAACAGGGCAATCATGTTGAAATTATTTATGATTGGCAGTTCGCCCGTACAGCGGAGAATCGAGATGACTGATAAACCACACCTGGACGAGGAGGCACTGGCCGAGCTTCGGGATGTCATGGACGATGAGTTTGAAGTGTTGATACAGACTTATCTGGCCGATTCCCGGGACCGAATCCGGAGTCTTCGAGAAGCCCGGGAGGCAGGCAATGCCGACGCGTTCACCAAGACAGCCCACAGTTTCAAGGGCAGCTGTATCAATATCGGCGCCCCCCGACTTGGCGACCTTTGCCTGAAGGCGGAGATGGCCGGGAAGGAGTCCCGCATGGACGAGGCGGAAGACCTGCTGGATGCCATCGAGAGGGAATTCCAGCAAGTGACCAGGGGCCTGGATGGCTTGCTGGTTCGATAATTCCATCCATCCAGGCTCCGCCGCGAAGAGCCGGAGTGCCCTGGCATCACAATTGCTTTGTCTTTCGCAGTGAGTGGATTAACCGCCCAAGCACCGGCCAGGTCCGGCAAGGTGAGGGCGCCAATGCGATAAAAGCGGCAAGAGGTTGCCATGGCCCAGATGGTTCTCCCCCAAACCCCCGCGCCCGGGGCACAGAAAGACCCCGGCCCGTCGAAGTCCGGAAACAGTCGGGATCCGGCAGACAGAAAAAGCGATTTTGAGTCTGTCTCCCAGGCGGAGCAAAAGCGACTGGATCGCCAGAAGGCGGACCGCAACGCTGAGGCAAAGTCTACGGAAGAAGCTCGTTCCGCCCGGAGCGAGGAGCCAGATTCCAAACCTGATGCCGGTGCCAGGACAGGCGAGAAGGCGGTCGAGAAGACCGATGTGGCGCCCGGGGCCGAGGGAGAGGAATCCAGAGAGCCCGTGGTGGCCAAGGGTGAAACCGAGTCGGAACCAACCGCGCTGCCCCTCACCTTTGCCGAGCTACAGGCATGGTTGAGCCCGCAGGGCAGCCGCCCCGGCGAAGCGGGCTTATCGGCCGCTGCATCCGGCGGCCCTGCCGGTTTGGTAGCTGGCGGGAACGGTCAGGTCACGTCGGTTGCAGGGGTAGTCAGTAGCATTCTGTCGTCTGCACCCGGGCAGAAAGCTCAGGCCTCCACCGGCAGCGTTACGGGCGATGTCGTACTCACCGACGCGATGAAGGCTTCGGTGCTGACGGATACGGGCCGTAATCCCGATTCGGGCTCTCTACTCGGCTCTGCCCGTTTTCAGTCGGCCATGGAACTCGTGTCCCAGCAGGTGGCCAACGGTACTAACGGCGCGGCCAAACTGGCGCCTGAGAATGCCGCGACATTGCGAGGTTATGCCACCTCCATTGATGTGCCAGTCGGGCACGCAGAATGGGGCGATAAGCTGGTGGGCAAGCTCAGCTGGCTGACCGCCCGCAACATGTCAGTTGCCGAAATCCACCTGACTCCGCCGGACATGGGGCCCATGGAGGTCAAGGTTCGGGTGCAGAATGAGCAGGCGAACATTACCGTGCATTCCGCTAATCCGGTGGTCCGGGATCAGTTGGAACTGCACTCCCATCGCCTTCGCGATATGCTGGGTGAGCAGGGCCTGTCCCTGGCCGGTTTCGACGTTTCCGATTCTCCCCGGCAGCAGACCGGCGAACAGGGGACTGGAGATGGTGATGGCTCGGGTGCAGAATCGACATCGCTGGTCGCCGGCGATCAGGACGATGAAAACGTCAGCTCTGGCAGCCTCGATCTGAGCTGGAAAGGCGAAGTAGACATCTTCGCCTGACACCCTCCGAACATCTCTCTCAATCTCTTTTGCCCATCCTTCCCGGCAACGCTAAACTGCTGTTCTGAACGGGAAGGTTGGGTGTTCTGGCCCGTCCTTTGCATCCATTCCTGAAAAGTCAGGGAAAAACGCTCCCTTTGACGGATTTCTGGCAAAGCGAACACTATGGCTGAAAATAACGAATCTGACGCGGCTCCCGCCAAGAAAGGAAAACTGAAGCTAATCATCATGCTGGTTGTGGTGGTCATCCTGGCAATCGTGCTGTCTGTGGTGGGCACACTTTGGTTCCTCGGTGACGGTTTGCCGGGCATGGGGAATGACGAAGGCGACGCGGCTGAGGTTGCCGAGGAAACCTTTGTTCCCAGCAGCTACTACCAGATTGAAAAAGCCATCGTGACCACGGTTCAGGCCGAGGGGCGTCAACGCTACGCCCAGGCATACCTGGCGCTGGAGTCTACGGATCCACAGGCGCTGGAAGCTGCCAAGCTGCACATGCCTCTAATTCGAAGCCAGCTGGTGACGGTGCTCGGAGGCAGTAATTTCAACGAGCTACAGACACCCGAGGGCAGGGGTGGCCTGGCCGACCGTATGCTGACTACCGTTAATCAGGTGCTGGAGCAGGAAGGCGAGCCCGCCATCAAACGGGTGTTATTCAGAAATTTCGTCGTGCAATAGCGCACGGGCCACGGTACTTCAGGGGCAGGACTACGTATGCAGGACTTGTTGTCACAGGATGAAATCGATGCCCTCCTCCATGGGGTGGACGACGGTGACATTGACACCTATGAAGAGACTGACGATACCGGCATAAAGTCCTACGACCTTGCCAGTCAGGACCGCATTGTCCGGGGCCGGATGCCGACCCTGGAAATGATCAATGAGCGGTTTGCCCGCTACACCCGGATCAGCCTCTTCAACCTGATGCGTCGCAACGCCGATGTCTCGACCGGCGGCGTCCAGATCATGAAATTTGGCGAGTACATTCACACTCTGTACGTGCCCACCAGCCTCAACCTGTGCAAGGTCCGCCCGCTGCGCGGAACGTCGCTGTTCGTACTGGATGCCAAGCTGGTCTTCAAGTTGGTGGACAACTTCTTCGGCGGGGAAGGGCGACACGCCAAAATCGAGGGTCGCGAGTTCACCCCGACCGAGACCCGCATTGTCCAGATGGTGCTGGATCAGGTGTTCCATGACATGAAGGAAGCCTGGCATGCGGTACTCAAGGTAGATTTCGAGTACCTCAGCTCTGAGGTCAACCCGGCCATGGCCAATATCGTCAGTCCCAGTGAGGTGGTCGTGGTCAGTACCTTCCACATTGAACTCGACGGCGGCGGTGGTGAGCTGCATTTTGCCTTGCCCTATTCCATGATCGAGCCCATTCGCGACGTCCTTGATGCCGGGGTGCAGAGCGATATTGACGATGTTGATGAGCGGTGGGTTAACGCGCTTCAGGAAGACATCAAAGAGGTAAACGTACCGATCAACACCACGGTCTGCCGCCGTCGGATATCGCTGCGGGACATTGCCAAGATGAAGGCCGGCGACATCATCCCGGTGGAGATTCCCGAGCACCTGACGGTTACTGCCAACGGAATCCCAATCTACAAGGCCACGCTGGGAACCCGTGACGGAAAACTGGCACTGCGAATTCATGAACGGGCATCAGTGCCCAAGGTAAAGAAACAGTTGAAGGTGGGACGTAATGGCTGACGACGACAAGAAAGACGATCAGGAACTCAGCGAAGACGAAAAGCTGGCTGCCGAGTGGGAGGCCGCCATGGAAGAGTCCGGTGACGAAGGTGGACGCGAGGACGAGTGGGCTGCGGCGATGGCAGAGGCTGGCGAGACCGGTGAGGCCGAGGACGACGTTCAGGCAGCGCCCATGGAGGAATTTGATGCCGGCAGCGAGCCCGCGCAGGGGGGTGGGCCGGCGCCGGATATCGACGTTATCCTCGATATACCGGTGACTATTTCAATGGAAGTGGGCAACACCCAGATCCCCATACGGAATCTGCTTCAGCTGAATCAGGGCTCGGTGATCGAACTTGACCGTCTGGCGGGTGAGCCTCTGGACGTGCTGGTAAACGGTACGCTGATCGCTCACGGCGAAGTGGTCATGGTGAACGAGAAGTTCGGCATCCGCCTCACCGACGTGATCAGCCCGGGCGAACGCATCAAGCGGTTGCAGAAGTAACATGTGGTCCAGACTGACTGCGGCACTGGCGCTGCTCGTGATCCATCCGGTCGTCGCCCAGGAAACGGCAAAGTCGGCGGCACCTGATTCCCCGGTGAGAGCCCCCGACACCGTGGGTACCATCGTCAGCCTCGGGCTCGGGCTGGTGGCGGTGGTGGCCGTGATTTATGGATGCGCCTGGATCATCCGCCGCATGAACGGCATGACCGGCATGAACAACAACGCCATCAAGGTGGTGTCGGTGATGGCCATCGGTGCCCGGGAGCGTATCGCGTTGATTGAAGTAGGCGGCCAGCAGATCCTGTTGGGCATTACTCCGTCGGCGATCCGGACCCTGCATGTGTTTGACGAGCCGGTTGTCGAGGCCGGCAGCGCCGGTTCCAGTGATTTTGCCCGTCGCCTGCAGGGCATGATCGGCAAATCCTGGACCTCCCCCACGAGGAACGACTAGCTCCATGCTTGCGGCAACCATCAAGCGACTGCTTCCAACCCTTATTGTCCTCGCCGGCCTGGTCTGGACGCCTATGGCCCTGGCCCAGGAGCCGTCGGGCATCCCGGGTATACCGGCGTTTACCGTCACACCCGGAGAAGGCGAAGGCGCGCAGGAATATTCGGTAACCCTGCAGATCCTGGCGCTGATGACAGCGCTCACCTTCCTGCCGGCCATGCTCATGATGATGACCTCGTTCACTCGAATCATCGTCGTGTTTGCCATCCTGCGTCAGGCCATCGGCCTGCAGTCCACGCCCTCGAACCAGATTCTTCTTGGGCTCGCTCTGTTTCTGAGTATCTTCATCATGAAACCGGTGCTGGAGGAGGCCAACAGGGTCGCGCTACAACCTTACATGCAGGAAGAGGTGACGTCCCTGGAGGCGGTGGAACTGGCCAGCCAGCCGTTCCGGAAATTCATGCTCGAGCAGACCCGTGAGAGTGACCTGGCGCTGTTCATGCGGATTTCCGACGTGCAGTACGACACCCCCGAGGACGTGTCTTTCTGGATCCTGATGCCGGCATTCGTGACCAGTGAGCTCAAGACCGCATTCCAGATCGGGTTTATCCTGTTCATTCCGTTCCTGATTATCGACATGGTGGTGGCCAGTGTTCTCATGGCCATGGGTATGATGATGCTGTCGCCGATCATCATCTCCCTGCCGTTCAAGATCATGCTGTTTGTTCTGGTGGACGGCTGGGCCCTGATCATGGGCACCCTCGCTGCCAGCTATGGAATATAGGAGGCCCCATGACTCCGGAAACCGTTATCGACATCCTGCGCGAAGCCCTCTGGCTGATTGTCCTCCTTGCCTCGATCATCATCGGTCCGGGGCTGGTTATCGGTCTGGTGGTCAGTACCTTCCAGGCAGCCACGCAGATCAACGAACAGACCCTCAGCTTCCTGCCTCGCCTGCTGGTCACGTTGATCGTTATCATCGTGTGGGGGCCCTGGATGCTGACGCAGCTGCTGGACCACGCCAACCGGCTGTTCGGTAACATTCCTTACCTGATCGGCTGACGGATGATACCGGCGGAAATCAGCGCGGACGTTATCGGCCAATGGGTCGGCCAGCACATCTGGCCATTGTTCCGCCTGGCCAGCTTCCTGATGGTGATCCCCATCTTCGGTACCCAGCTGGTTCCCGCGCGTATACGCCTCGGGCTGGCGCTGTTGATGACCATCCTGATCGCACCCATGATTCCGCCCGTCCCTCAGGTGGAAGCACTCAGCGCCGATGCTGTGGTCATTACCCTTCAGCAGATCCTGATCGGCGTCGGCATGGGCTTCGCGCTCACAGCGCTCTGGCAACTCTTCGTCATCGCCGGCCAGATGATCGCCATGCAGATGGGCCTGGGCTTCGCTTCCATGGTAGATCCGGCCAACGGCGTTAACGTGCCCGTACTGTCCCAGATCTATACCATCACCATCACCCTGCTGTTCCTGGCCATGAACGGTCACCTGGTGGCCTTCGAAGTCTTCATAGAAAGCTTCCGGACCCTGCCCATCGGCATGGAAGGACTGGGCCAGACCGGCGTCTGGGAACTGGCTCACCGGATCAGCTGGATGTTCGCCTCCGCCATGCTCCTGGCGCTGCCGGCGGTTACCGCCGTTCTGATCGTCAACATCTCCTTCGGCGTCATGACCCGCGCTGCTCCCCAGATGAACATCTTTGCTCTCGGTTTTCCGATTGGCCTGATTTTTGGATTGTTTGCCATATGGGTGCTGCACGCCAATTTTCTGCCGCACTTTGATCAGTACACCCGGGAGACCTTTGAATTCATGCGGGGACTGCAAGGGCAGCCGTAGAGACTCATGGCCGAAGAGAACGATAACAGTCAGGAAAAAACGGAAGAGGCCACCCCCCGAAGGCTCGAAAAGGCCAAGGAGGAAGGCCAGACTGCCCGTTCCAAGGAACTGGCCACCATGGCTGTGCTGCTGGCAGGCGCCGGCGGCATGCTCATGTTTGGGGCCAGCCTCGGTGCGTCGCTCGAAGCCATCATGCGCGACAGCTTTGTCATCGAACGCTCTGCTATCTTCGACATGCGCCATATGAGCGTGCAGCTTATCGAATCCGCCAAGGAAGCAGCCTGGGCTCTCTCGCCCATCCTGGTATTGCTGCTGATCGCCGCCATCTTCGGCTCCATCGGCATTGGTGGCTTGTTGATCAGCGGCAAGGCCATAGCCCCAAAACTCAACCGCATGGACCCGATCAAGGGCCTCGGCCGGATGTTCTCCCTGCGCTCCCTGATTGAGCTGGTCAAGGCCATCGCCAAAGTCGGCCTCGTTATGGTCGTCGCGATTCTCATCCTTGACCTGCGTACCGAAGACCTGTTGTCCATTGCCGAAGAACCGGTGGTGCCGGCCATGGAACATGTGCTGTGGACGATTGCCTGGAGCTTCTTCCTGCTGTCCTGCGCCACCATCATCATCGCGGCGATTGACGTACCTTTCCAGATCTACGATCACCAGAAAAAACTGCGCATGACCAAGCAGGAGGTGAAAGATGAGTACAAGGACACCGAGGGCAAACCCGAGGTCAAAGGCAAGATCCGACAGCTCCAGCGTGAAA
>JAWWAT010000010.1:0-23198 GCA_033721635.1 Marinobacter sp.
TCACCATCCTTGACCGCCCCGCGATTCACCAGCTCCGACACCGCCAACGCATTCGTCCGCTCATTCGGAATCTTGGCAGAATCGAAAGGAACCGTCTGAACACCCCGGAACATTACAACCCGGTGCTGGGTGGAGTGGTGGCGTGAAAACGCAAAGATCGGCAGGCTGGATTTGATGCGGGACATCAACCGCGGCGTGGCGCCGGTTTCGGTCATGCAGATAATGGCCGAGACACCCTCGAGGTGGTTGGCGGCGTACATGGCTGAGAGGGCAATGGCCTCGTCCACCGCTTCCATGCTCTCGTGAATCCGGTGCTTGGACTGGTGCATGGACGGATGCTTCTCTGCACCCAGGCAAATACGCACCATGGCTTCAACTGCTTCCTTGGGGTAATCACCCACAGCCGTCTCGGCAGAGAGCATCACCGCGTCGGTGTAGTCCATCACCGCGTTGGCAACGTCTGAGACTTCGGCTCGCGTTGGCATCGGGCTGGTGATCATCGACTCCATCATTTGCGTGGCCGTGATCACCGCACGGTTAAGAACCCGGGCGCGGGAGATGATGTGCTTCTGTACGCCAACAAGCTGGGCGTCGCCGATTTCCACGGCCAGATCGCCGCGGGCCACCATCACGGCATCGGATGCTTCGATGACCGCGTCCAGAGCCTCCACATCGTCGGCCAGTTCGGCCCGTTCGATTTTCGCGACCAGGCCGGCGTCAGAGCCTGCCTCTTTCAGCAGACGACGGGCGATGTGCATATCCTCGGCGGTGCGAACAAAGGAAACTGCCACGTAATCGGCACCGAGTTTGGCGGCTGTGACGATGTCCTGCTTGTCCTTTTCCGTCAGTGCTTCAGCGGACAGGCCACCGCCACGCTTGTTCAGTCCCTTGTTGTTGGAGAGCGGACCGCCGATCAGAACGGTGGACGTGATGCTGTGATCACTGACCGACTGGACTTCCATCTCTATGCGGCCGTCATCAAGAACCAGAATGTCGCCCGGTTCTACATCTTCAATCAGTTGCTCGTAATCGATACCGACTTTTTCTTCAGTGCCCGCTTCCTTGTCCATGGCGGCGTCCAGGATAAACGTCTGGCCTGCCTTGAGGGTGACCTTGTTCTCGGAAAACCGTGCGATGCGCAGCTTGGGGCCCTGCAGATCAGCCAGCAAGGCGACGAACCGGCCTTGCGACGCTGCCGCCTCGCGAACACGGCGGGCTCGGCCGATGTGCTCCTCGGCGCTGCCGTGGGAAAAGTTCAGTCGGGTAACATCCACACCGGCGCCAATGATGGCAGCAAGGGATTCCGGTGAGTCGGTGGCAGGGCCGAGGGTGGCGACGATCTTGGTACGCCTGAGCATGGTTGGTGTCCTTTGGTTCTTCGGAATGGTCTCGAACAGAGTAGCGGAATTAGCCGGGTCGGCCAGATTTACTGGCCGGCCTTGATCAAGGCGAGGGCATTATCCAGCATTCGGTTCGAAAAGCCCCATTCATTGTCGTACCAGGCCATGACTTTTACGTGACGGCCCAGAACCCGCGTGTGGTTTGCGTCATAGATGCTGGAAAGCGCGTTGTGATTGAAGTCCACGCTCACCAGCTTCTCGATATTATAGCCAAGAACCGGATTTTGCTCGGCGGCTGCTTTGACCGCTTCGTTTACCTCGTCTGCGGTTGTTTCCCGGCTGGCAATAAAGCCGAAATCCACCAGTGATACGTTAATGGTGGGTACCCGAACCGCGAGGCCATCGAGTTTGCCCTCAAGCTCCGGAATAACCTTGCCAATGGCGGCAGCGGCGCCGGTCTTGGTTGGAATCATCGACTGGGTGGCAGAGCGTGCCCGATAAAGGTCGGAGTGGTAAACGTCACTCAGCTTCTGGTCGTTGGTGTAGGAGTGGATGGTGGTCATCAGGCCGCTCTCGATACCAATGGTTTTGTGCAGGGCTTCAACAACCGGCGCGAGGCAGTTTGTGGTGCAGGACGCGTTGGAAATGATGTCATGGTCGGCGGTGAGAGTTTCGTGATTCACGCCGTATACCACCATCGCATCCGCGTCGGGGCTGGGTGCCGAGATGATGACCTTGCGGGCGCCGGCCTTAAGGTGTGCCGCTGCCTTGTCGCGTTTGGTAAAAAGGCCGGTACACTCGAAAACAACATCAACACGATGATCTTTCCAGGGCAGTTCTTCGGGGTTGCGGAGTGCGGTGATTGCAATCCTGTCACCGTTGACGGTCAGGGATTCTGCGTCGTGGCTGACGTCGGCATCAAATCGGCCGTGAACACTGTCATACTTGAGCAAATGAGCGTTGGTTTCGGCGTCGCCAAGGTCATTGATGGCGACAACCTGGAGCTGGCTCCGGTAGTTATTTTCATACAATGCTCTGAGAACATTGCGACCGATGCGGCCAAAACCGTTGATTGCGATACGGATTGTCATCGTCTGACTCCTTGGGTGATCGTTTTTTGTTCGTTTAACCTCTTTGATGTAGTAAATATAACAACAAAAAAAGAAGAAATGAACGATTCAACGGTGGAAATGCCAAAAAAAGGAAGTAAAATTACGTCTAAAAACGAACACTCTAATAAATTTTGCAATGGAGCCGACCATGCACCCGACCGTAGACAAGGTGACCCAGAGAATCATCGAGCGCAGTCGCTCAACGCGGCAGGATTACCTGAGCCGCATGAATGCTCTCAAAGCCCAATCCCCGCACCGGAGTTCTCTGTCCTGCGGCAATCTGGCCCACGGTTTTGCGGCCTGTAATCAGGACGACAAAGACACCCTGAAGTTTATGAACAAGGCCAACGTGGCCATGGTAACGGCCTATAACGATATGCTTTCGGCCCACCAACCTTATGAAAAGTTCCCGGATCTTATTCGGGAGGCGGCCCGCGGTATGGGATCCGTGGCTCAGGTGGCCGGTGGTACGCCGGCCATGTGTGACGGCGTAACCCAGGGGCAGCCGGGTATGGAGCTAAGCCTGTTTTCCCGGGACACCATTGCCATGAGTACCGCCGTGGCCCTGAGTCACAACATGTTCGATGCCACGATGCTGCTGGGCATTTGCGACAAGATTGTGCCGGGCCTTCTGATCGGGTCGCTGAGCTTTGGCTACCTGCCGACCATTCTTGTTCCGGCTGGCCCGATGCCTTCAGGACTGCCAAACAAGGAAAAACAGCGGATTCGCCAGCTTTACGCCGAGGGCAAGGTTGGCAAGGAAGAATTGCTGGAGGCCGAGAGCAAGTCTTATCACAGTCCGGGCACTTGCACGTTTTATGGCACTGCCAACAGCAACCAGCTGTTGGTGGAAGTCATGGGGCTGCATTTGCCCGGGTCAGCTTTTGTCAATCCCAATACCCCGCTGCGCGAAGCGCTCACCCGCGCCGCGACCGAGCAGGTGATCAAACTGTCGAAGCCCCACGGTGGCGAGCTTGGACTCGGCGACATGGTCGATGAAAAGAGTATCGTCAATGCCCTCGTGGCGCTTCTGGTTACCGGTGGTTCCACCAATCACACCATCCACTGGATCGCGATTGCCCGCGCCGCGGGGATCATCATCGACTGGAACGACTATGCCGAGCTTTCCTCTGTGGTTCCGTCCATGACCCGGATCTACCCCAACGGACAGGAAGACGTTAATGCCTTCCACGAAGCAGGTGGCACCCCGTTCCTGATCAGGGAGCTGTTGAGCGGCGGCTTCTTGCACAATGACGTCAACACTGTGGTCGGCCATGGTCTCGAGCGATACACGGAAATGCCGGAGCTGGAAGATCAAAAGCTCGTGTGGAAACCGGCGCCGGAAAAAAGCCTTCGTCCGGATGTGCTGAGCCCGGTTGCCGAACCGTTTGCTCCCGATGGGGGGCTCAGGGTGCTCGATGGCAACCTTGGCCGGGGCGTCATAAAGGTTTCTGCCGTTGCCCCGGAACACCGCAAAGTTGAAGCGCCGGCCGTGGTCTTCAATGATCAGAATGAGCTTAAGGCAGCCTTTGAGGCCGGTGACCTGGACAGGGACTGTGTTGTGATCGTGCGTTTTCAGGGGCCGAAGAGTAATGGCATGCCGGAACTGCACAAGCTCACTCCCTACCTTGGCGTGTTGCAGGATCGCGGGTTCAAGGTGGGCCTGGTGACTGACGGCCGCATGTCCGGCGCGTCGGGCAAGGTGCCCGCGGCGATCCATGTGTACCCGGAGGCGCTGGATGGTGGCCCCCTGGCCAAGGTTAAGAATGGCGATCCGGTCTGTCTGGATGCCGAAAACGGTGTGCTTGCCATCCGCGTGGATGAGCAGGAGTTCGCCGGCCGGGACTCTGAAAAAGCCGACCTGACCGGGTATCATCACGGCTACGGTCGGGAGTTGTTTGGCTGGATGCGTCGCGCCGCCAGCAATCCCGAGGAAGGGGCCAGCTTTTTCTGGAATCATGAGGCATGACAGCAACACATTTTTCACTGGTCGGTGATATCGGAGGGACCAATGCGCGTTTCGCCCTGGTAGAGCAGGGCAGCGTGCAGCCCCGGGCTATCGAGATTCTGCCCTGCGGGGAATACACGAATCTTGATGACGCCGTAAAGGATTACCTGGCTCGGGTTGGGGTTTCGGAGGTAGATGGTGCCTGCCTGGCAGTTGCCTCGCCAGTTCGCGGTACCCAGGTCCGGATGACCAACAACCACTGGCGTTTTGATACCGAAGAAGTCAGGGCGCAGTTTGGCTGGTCCATGTTCAAGGTGATCAATGATTTTACCGCCATGGCCCTGGGCGTGCCTCACGTTGCCGACGACCACCTGGTGCATGTGTGTGGCGGTCCGGGTGACAGCCGTCGACCTCGGTTGGTGATGGGGCCTGGAACCGGGCTCGGTGTTTCAGGCCTGGTGCCCATTGAGCACGGTTGGGTACCGTTGATGACCGAAGGCGGCCACGTGGATTTTGCTCCGACAGACGATACTGAAATGGCGGTGTTGAGGATTCTCAAGGCCCGGTTCGGCAGAGTGTCGGTAGAGCGGATTCTGTGCGGGCAGGGTTTGCTGAACCTGTATCAGGCCCATGCGGAAATCCAGGGCGTGGCTGCCCCACTGGATGCGCCGGAGAAAATCACCGCGGCTGCGGTAGAAAACACCGACAGCCTGGCTCGTCACACGCTTCGCCACTTCTGTGAAATACTTGGTCGGGTAGCCGGTAACGGGGTTCTGACCCTGGGTAGCACCGGCGGTGTCTACCTGTGTGGTGGCATCCTGCCGCGCTTTCTGCAGTTCTTTCTCGAAAGCCCGTTCCGGAATGGCTTTGAGGACAAGGGCAGAATGCGTCCGCTGCTGGAGTTCACGCCGGTTTTTGTGGTCACCGAGCCCTACACTGGCCTGCTGGGCGCCGCTGAGGCACTGGGCAATCCGGAGGTATGAGTCCGGATTGCCGTCGCTGCTTCAGAGGTAGTGCACCAGTTGCCTCTGATCAAATCGGTACTGGCGGTTATACACGCCGTTTTCCGCCCGACGGCCGGCGGCCAGCACCATGGTCACCAGTCCTTTCCCGGGCAGCTTGAGCAGCTTCTTCACACGATATTCATCAAATCCCTCCATGGGGCAGGAATCATAGCCATGGGCCCGGAGCGCAAGCATCAGGTTCTGGGCCGCCAGGGCGGTGGATTTAGTGGCCCAGATTTTCATCTCGCAGTTGGAGTAGGGTCCCCGAGGTACAGGCCGTGTGATTCCAACGGCGAGGCCTGCGGCTTTCTTCGCTAGGCCCAGGATGCCAAAGGGTCCCTGGTTGTAATGAATCGGGGCGACCTTGCGGTAATACTTTTCAACGATGGGCGGCAGCTTTTCTTCTGGCCAGTCCGTAAGGGCTTGTTGCGCATGAGCTCGCCAGCTATCCGGTCGGGCCACCACCACGATCAGCGCAGCGGCGGTTTTCGCGGCATTCTGGCCAAGGCAGGCGTGGGCCAGTTTTGCCTTCAGCTCCGGCGTGCGAACCACGAAAAACTCCCACGGCTGGAGGTTGCTGGAGTTGGGAGCAAGGGTCGCCAACTCAAGGCAATCTTCAAGCACCGTCTCGGGAATTTGCTCATCGGTGAATCGCCTTATGGAGCGGCGCGAGCGAACGACTTTCCGGAACTCTTCGACATCGATTTCTGGCAGCGGGAGAGAGCCTGCTTTCGCATTCATGTTGTGTCCTTCGAGACTTGTTGTGTAGCGAATGTGCCTCTATCGTTACGGGAAATGAAGCTTTATGCAATTACCCTCGTGACGGAACGCTCATGACTGAGGACCTCTCCCGGATTCCTTTCGACGATCTGGTTCGACGCGTGCGCGCGTGTACGATTTGCGCCGATGTTCTTCCACGCGGGCCGAGGCCGGTCATACAGATATCGGAAAGCGCTCGCATTCTGGTGGTCGGGCAGGCTCCTGGCAGGCGAGTGCACGAAACCGGTTTGCCTTTCAACGATCCTAGCGGCGATCGGCTTCGGCAATGGATGGGGGTAACCCGGGATGCCTTCTATGACGAGCAGAAGCTGGCCATCCTGCCCATGGGGTTTTGCTATCCGGGTACCGGTAAGTCCGGGGACCTTCCGCCGCGGCCGGAGTGCGCGCCGGCCTGGCGTAACCTGTTGCTGGATCGCCTGCCGAACATCGGGCTGACTCTGGTTATCGGGCAGTATGCCCACGCCTGGCACTTGGAGAACAGCCGCAAATCTGTCACGGCCAATGTCCAGCACTGGCGGGAATATTGGCCGGAAGTTCTGCCCATGCCTCATCCCAGCCCAAGAAATAACCTGTGGTTGCGTCGCAATCCCTGGTTCGAAGGCGAGGTTGTACCCGAGCTGCAACAAAGGGTTGCCCGGCTTCTTGCGCCGGAGCAATGATGGCTGGCGGGTCTCAGGCGCTGTGGTGGAGAGCAGCGTTACGGGTGTCCGCTCTTGCGATCTTCATCAGGTAGCTGTCCAGGGCTTCCACATCTGCGTCGCTTGAATAAAGCCCCTGTTTAGTGCGACGCCAGAGAATATCCTCGGAGGTCATCGCCCATTCGTTCTTCATGAGGTGGTCGACTTCCCTCTGATACAGCGTTCCTGCGAAGTGTTCGCCCAGATCGTCCATCGAGTGGCAATCCCGGAGAAAATCGTAGCTGGTTGTGCCGTAGGTACGCACGTAGCGGCTGATCAACTTCTCTGAGAGCCAAGGAAAGTCTCGTCTGAGCGCTTCTTCAAGTGCTTCATGGTTTGCAAAGTCGCCGCCTGGTAGAACTCCGGTCTTGGTCCAGCGCCCGCCCGCCTCCGGAAAAAACTGGCACAGTTTGTCAGTAGCGGCTTCGGCCAGCTTGCGATAGGTCGTGATCTTGCCTCCGAATACCGAGATCAGCGGCGCCTTATCTTTTTCACTACTGACTTCGAAGGAGTAGTCCCGTGATGCCTTTTGGGCATTCTCCTGCTCATCGTCCATGAGAGGCCGCACACCGGAGTAGGACCAGATCACATCCGAAGGCGCCAGTTGTCGTTTGAAGTGTGAGTTCACGATGTTCAAGAGATAGTCGGTTTCTTCAGGCGAGATCTTTGCCTTTTTCGGGTCACCCTCGTAATCAACGTCGGTGGTACCCACCAGCGAGAATTCATCCTCGTAGGGGATGACGAAAACAATCCGCTCATCTTCGTTCTGAAGAATGTAGGCTTCGGTCCCCTTGTTAAGTCTGGGTACCACGATATGGCTGCCTTTAACCATGCGGATCATCTTCGGCGCCGGCATCGACAGGGTTTCACCGAATAGCCGGCTTACCCAGGGACCGGAGGCATTGACAATAGCCTTGGCCGACACGGTTCTTTCAGATTCATCGGTCATATCGCGGAGGGTGACCTTCCAGTCTCGGCTGCCCTGTTCCGCCTTGACACATTTGGTACGGGTCAGTATCCGAGCGCCTAGCTGCTGAGCTTTCTTTGCGGTGAGAACCACCAGGCGGGCATCATCGACCCAGCCGTCCGAGTACTCAAAGCCTTTGGTGATATCGGCCTTCAGAGGATCGTCCGCACCGAACTTGATTGAGCGGGAGCCCGGGAGGATTTCCCGTTTTGCCAGATGGTCGTACAGAAAGAGGCCGGTGCGAATCATCCAGGCGGGGCGCAGATGAGGGCGATGAGGTAGCCGAAACCGCATTGGCCACATGATGTGCGGGGAGTTGCGAAGCAGGGATTCGCGCTCGGCCAGAGCCTCCCGGACCAGGCGGAATTCGTAGTGTTCCAGGTATCGCAGGCCACCGTGTATAAGCTTGCTGCTACTTGACGACGTGGCGGACGCCAGATCGTTCATTTCGCAAAGCAGGACTTTCAAGCCTCGCCCGGCCGCGTCCATGGCAATGCCGGTGCCATTGACTCCCCCGCCAACGACAATAACGTCGAACTGCTCATGCTCCATAGCCATTGCTGGTCATCTCCTGACGCCACTGGAAAAGACGCTTTGTTGTGATGCGCACTTTTCAATGCTGAATATGCGATATATCGACATTATGCGAAAGGCAAGTATATTCGTAAAGGAAAAAATAGAAAAAAAACGAAAAATTGAGGGCGCTCAAGTTTTCGCATGGAGGGGTAAGCGAACGGCAATCAGACGATGTGGAGCTGGACGTTGTGTTCGGTCAGCAACTGGCGGATTTCTGAGGGAGGTTGCTGGTCCGTGAACACATGATCGGCCTGGGAAATGCTACCAAGGCGGACCATGGCATTGCGTCCGAACTTGGAGTGGTCGGCAGCGAGAAGGACCTGGTCGGAGTTGGCAATGATTGCCTGGGCCACGCGAACTTCTCGGTAATCAAAGTCAAGGAGGGAGCCATCGTTATGAATACCACTGATGCCTATTATGCCGAAGTCCATCTTGAACTGGTTGATGAAGTCCCTGGTGGCCTCACCGACAATCCCACCATCCCGGTTGCGAACCTCACCGCCGGCGATGATCACGTGAAAATCCTCTTTGGCCGAGAGAATGGACGCAACATGCAGGTTGTTGGTGACGATCTGGAGGTTGTTCTTTTCGAGCAGAGCCTTGGCGATGGTCTCGGTGGTGGTGCCTATGTTGATGAACATGGAGGAGTTGTCGGGAATGAGTTCCACCAACGCCTCTGCAATTCGTTCCTTGGCTTCGAGATCCATGATCTTGCGGGCCTGATAAGCGGTGTTGACCGTGCTGGAATCGATGCCCGCCCCGCCATGGTGCCTGCGGAGCTTTTTCTCTTTGGCGAGTTCATTCAGGTCCCGGCGGATCGTCTGGGGCGTTACCTTGAATTGGTCCACCAGCTGCTCGGTTGTGACAAAACCGTTTTGCTGGATCAGCTCCATAATCAGATCCTGTCGGCGACGCTGTGCCATGAAAGCCTCCTCCGCTTTGTCATTTTTCTCATGCGAAATACTGTGCGTCCAAAACATTCCAAAGTTTAGTGGTTTTCAGCAGGTTATGCAGCTTCTTTAACGGGCTTGGCCGGCAGAATGCGCGGAAAGCGTGAAAAGGTCTTGGAATCTATGTTCAGAAAAGTAAAAATGCGAAAAAATAAGAAACCGAGGTCGAAACCCTATGAACCAGTACATACTTTCCATCGATCAGGGGACGACCAGTTCCCGCGCGATACTCTTTGACTTCCACGGCAATATACACGCCACCCGCCAGCAAGAGTTTCCCCAGCACTTCCCAGCCAGTGGCTGGGTTGAGCACGACCCGGAGGACCTCTGGTCATCGGTTCAGCAGACCTGCAATGAGTTGATGGCCGAGGAGTGTGGCAATCGCGGTGAAGTTATTGCCGTGGGCATAACCAATCAACGCGAGACCACGGTTGTCTGGGATCGCAGAACCGGAGAGCCCGTTTACAACGCCATCGTCTGGCAGGACCGGCGAACAGCCTCCTACTGCGAGTCCCTGAAAACCGAAGGGCTTGAAGCCTGGGTCAACGGCAAGACGGGCTTGCTGATTGATCCTTACTTCTCCGCCACCAAAATCCGCTGGATTCTGGACAATGTCGCAGGTGCTCGGGACCGGGCGGAACGAGGGGAGCTTGCATTCGGTACCGTTGACAGTTTTTTGTTGTGGCGGTTGACCGGTGGCCGCGAGCATCGTACGGATGCGACCAATGCCAGCCGGACGATGCTGTTCAACATTCACAATCAGAAATGGGATCCGGAGCTTCTGGAGCTTTTCGGAATTCCCGAATCACTGTTGCCGGAAGTGATGGACTCTGCCGATCAGTTCGGAGAGATCACAGAGGGTGGGGCTCTTAACGGAACCTCCGTGCTTGGTATTGCGGGAGATCAACAGGCGGCACTATTTGGCCAGACCTGCTTTGGCATCGGCATGGCAAAGAGCACGTACGGCACCGGCTGCTTCCTGATGCTCAACACCGGCGACAAGGCCTTGCAGTCGGAGCACCGGTTGCTCACCACGGTGGCCTATCGGGTGAATGGCAAGCCTACCTACGCCCTTGAGGGCAGTATCTTTATCGCAGGTGCTACCATTCAGTGGCTGCGGGACGGCCTTCAGCTTATCCGGGATGCATGTGAAACGGAGCCGTTGGCAGAGGGTACACCCGTCGACCACGGTGTTTATCTGGTGCCGGCTTTTACCGGGCTAGGCGCACCTTACTGGGACCCAAATGCGAGAGGAGCCATATTCGGTCTGACTCGTGATACCGGTATCAAGGAGATTGTCACGGCAGGTTTGCAATCCGTTTGTTACCAGACCAAGGACCTGCAAAAGGCAATGGAAAAGGACGGAATTCGCCCAGTAAACCTCAGGGTTGACGGCGGCATGGTGGCCAACAACTGGGTTCTGCAGTTTCTGGCGGACATTCTCGGCGCCCGGGTCGATCGCCCGTCTTTGGTTGAAACTACTGCACTTGGCGCCGCCTATCTGGCCGGTCTGGAAGCTGGCGTCTATAGCTCTCTCGAGGAGCTATCGCAATTATGGCGATGCGATCGGAACTTTGAGCCAGTCATGAGCAAAGAGCACCGCGACCAGCTCTACGACGGATGGATCCGGGCTGTGAACAAGCTATGACACGGTGTCTCCCGTGGGGTGTGGGTCAACGAATACCCAGCTCTCGCAGCCGCTTGTAAAGGGTGTTGCGGCTGATGGCCAGTTCTCTGGCTGCCTGTGAGACATTGCCGGTGCATTTACGGTAAACCTGCAGCGTTTTTGCGAGAGTGTCTTCAGGCTCCACCTGAAATCCGGAAACATCGTGTTCGGAGATCTGAAGGTCGCTTTCCCTGGCCGAGCTGATCTCGAATTCTGCAAGAAAATCTTCCGGCAGGTGCCAGACCTGCACATCTTCTCCGTCTGCAATTGCGATGGCTACCCGCAGTACATTCACCAATTGGCGTATGTTCCCGGGCCAGGGGTGGTTTTCCAGGGCAGAGAGAACCTTGGGGGATAACTGCTGAGACTGGCCCGGGTCTCGGTGCCTGGCATAAAGGCTCTGTATCAGCATGCGCCTGTCGGCGCGATTTCGCAGGGCCGGGAGTTCGACGCATAGCCCGTTGATGCGGTAATAGAGATCGGCCCGGAAGTGGCCGTTCCCGATGTGTGTAGTGAGAGGGCGATTGGTTGCCGTAACCAGCAGAATATCGACGGGGACGCTGTCAGTCGACCCCACTGGCGTAACGACTCGTTCCTGGAGAACCCGAAGCAGTCGCGATTGTGCCGAGAGAGGCATTTCGCCGATCTCGTCGAGAAACAGCACGCCTTTGTGCGCTTTTCGTATGAACCCCAGGGATCCCTGAGCCCTTGCGCCAGTGAAAGCGCCCGCTTCGTAGCCGAACAATTCTGATTCAACCAGCTCCGGTGGAATCGCTGCGCAGTTAACCGCAACCAAAGGCTGGTCCCTCCGGTGGGAAGCACGGTGAAGGGCTTTCACCAGAACTTCTTTTCCGACCCCTGTCTCGCCGGTAATGAGAATGGGTAAACCCCGCTCCAGAACTCTGAGACCCTGCGTAGCGCAGCGCTTGACCACTGAATCACCGTAATCAAGATTTTCAATGTCGAGTGGGTGAGCGGACTGTCGGATATCCTCAGGTGCCGGAGACGGCTCAGGTTTTATCGCAGTTTCGACGACTCGCGTGGGACGTTTGATCCGGGCGCTCAGTCGCACCTTGCTTCGGGTCGTTAGTTGCAGGGTTTCGGTTTCAGGATGGCCAAGGATGTGATTACGACGGACTCTGAACAAGTCATCCAGGCAAGCCTCGACGGCATTCATTCCAAGCAACTGGTCCGCTCGCTGGTTGCTGGCAATGATCTGTCCGGATTCATCACACATCAGTATGCCGGACCAGGGGCTATCGAAGTTATCGGCCGTGGTGTTCAGGGTTATCTGGAAATGATCCGGGCCAAACTGACGATTGATGAGGCGGTTTTCCACCGATTGGGAAAGCAGACGAACCATGCCGAGAGTGTGAGCCTGGGGCAGGTACGCATCGCTGAACACACTGAGAACACCGGCAATGTGCCTGTGGGCATCGAAAATCGGTGCAGCAGAGCTGATGATGCTCCGGTTCGTTTTGAGGAAATGTTCGTTTCGCTGAATCTGAACGGGAGCACTCACAGCGATCGATGTTCCAATTGCGTTTGTGCCACAGTTCTGCTCTTGCCAGTTCGCGCCTGTCTGGAACCAGGGCTTGAGGCGAGTCTCGGTGATACGTTCATCTCCCCAGCTGTTTAGTACCGTGGCGAACTGATCGGCAAGCACGATGAGACATCGACTGTTGGAAAGTACGTTTCGGTAGTAGGGCAGAACCTCGGCCTCAGTCACTGCAAGCAATTCGCTGTGCTGTCGATTTATTTCTTCCAGTCTGGCCGGGTCCGGCTTTAAAGGCGTCGGCTCATGATCGTGGTCCAACCCCAGAGCAATACAACGGTTCCAGGAATCGGTAATCACGCTGCGGTAATCCGAATACTCATTCTTTCTCATCAATCGTCACTCAGTTTTCGTTTCTTGTTTTGGTTGACGGTTTGAGCGGCTAAACCAGGCAAATGTGTCAATGCTATTGCT
This sequence comes from Marinobacter sp., assembly GCA_033721635.1. Taxonomy (GTDB): domain Bacteria; phylum Pseudomonadota; class Gammaproteobacteria; order Pseudomonadales; family Oleiphilaceae; genus Marinobacter. The sequence continues at coordinate 12,990 of JAWWAT010000010.1, forward strand.
CAATAATCTGTGCAAATGCTGTTCACGTCAATGTTCATTCTGAACAGAGTATTGCTAAACGAACATAGTGTTTTTCGTATAAGAAACCTTAGTTACAGTAAAAGTAATATTAAAATCATGAGCTTAGAACTTTCAGTCTACTTTTGTGGGAGAGCTGGTACAGCCCTTGCCTCTTAGGATTCGAAACCGAATTTTCGCGCTCGGTGCGAACCGGTCGTGAAGCGCGCTACCACAAGAACAAGAAGGAAAGCCTATGTCCTTAACACTGGAGAATCTCTCCCGTGAGGTCGACGGTGTCGATTACATACGGGATGCAAACCTTACCTTTGAGGCGGGTTCCTTTAACGTTCTGCTCGGCCGGACGCTGGCCGGAAAGACCTCGCTGATGCGATTGATGGCCGGGTTGGACAAGCCCGATACGGGCCGTCTGATCTATAAAGGTGAGGACGTTACAGGACAGAGCGTACAGAACCGCAACATTTCGATGATCTACCAGCAGTTCATCAACTATCCCAATCTGACCGTCTACGAGAACATCGCCTCGCCACTGCGACTGGCAAAGATGACCGATTCTGAAATCGATCGCCGGGTTAGAGAGACCGCTTCGATGCTACGGATTGACCCGCTGCTGAAACGATACCCACTGGAACTGTCGGGTGGCCAGCAGCAGAGAACCGCGATGGCTCGGGCGCTGGTTAAAGATGCCACCCTGGTGCTCTTCGACGAGCCTCTGGTCAACCTGGATTACAAGCTGCGGGAAGAGCTGCGGGCGGAGCTACGGGACCTGTTTCGCGAGCGCCAATGCATCGCGGTTTACGCTACCACGGAGGCCAATGAGGCCCTCGCACTCGGCGGCACCACGACATTGTTGCACGAAGGAAGGGTCGTGCAGACCGGCCCGGTGATGGACGTCTATCGGGCTCCGGTGAACACGCTCGCTGCGCAGTTGTTCAGTGAGCCTCCGATGAACATGATTCGTGGCCGGGTTTCCGAAACTGAGGTGACCTTCGACGAGTACTCCCATCATGCGCTGACGCAGGAACTGGCAAAGCTGGAACCGGGTGATTACTGGTTTGGCATCCGCCCCAGCCATATCGGACTCGTGCCAACCGGCGACGATGATCTGGAAATGTCCATGGAAGTAGAGCTCAGCGAAATCAGTGGCTCTGAAACCTTCATGCATGTTGAGAACAGTCACTTCGAAATGGTGTTGCAGCTGATGGGGGTGCACCAATACCACACAGGCTCGCCCGTCAAGGTGTATCTGCCAATTAATAAGCTGTTCGTCTTCGATAATAACGAGCAACTGGTGCACACCCCGTCTCAGGTTTCAGGAGGGTCCGTCTGATGGCTGAAATTCATTTGAAATCACTCGCCCACAGTTACAGTGATACGCCAGAAGGGCCGGACGATTATGCCATCCGTCATCTCGACCACGTCTGGCACAGGGGTGGGGCGTACGCGCTGCTGGGCCCGTCCGGTTGCGGGAAAAGCACCATGCTGAATATTATTTCCGGCCTGGTTCAGCCCTCAGAGGGCGACGTCCTGTTCGATGGAAAGCGTGTCAATGAGCTGTCTCCACGGGACAGGAATATCGCCCAGGTTTTCCAGTTTCCGGTCATCTACGACTCAATGACTGTTTACGACAACCTGGCATTTCCGCTCAAGAACAACAAGGTTCCGGCCTCCAAGATCAAGGCCCGCGTTCACGAGATTGCCGAAGTCCTGGAGATCGAGGACAAGCTCTACAAGAAGGCAAAGAACCTGACCGCGGATGAGAAGCAGAAGGTGTCCATGGGCCGCGGTCTGGTGCGGGAAGACGTTTCGGCGATTCTGTTTGATGAGCCCCTGACCGTTATCGATCCGCAGCTCAAGTGGAAGCTGCGTCGTAAGCTGAAGCAGATTCATGAGCAGTTCGACATCACCATGGTGTATGTCACCCACGACCAGCTCGAAGCGTCCACTTTTGCCGATAAGATTGCCGTGATGTACGGGGGACAGATTGTCCAGTTTGGCACCCCGACCGAACTCTTCGAACAGCCCAACCACACCTTTGTGGGGTTCTTCATTGGAAGCCCAGGCATGAATCTCATCGAGGTAGAGCGGTGCCCCCGGGGCGTCTGCTTTGGGAACACGGTTGTGCCATTCGATCCCTGGCAGGTCGATGTACTGCAGCGGACCAGGTCCACCAACATCAAGATCGGAATCCGTCCGGAGTTTTTGGAAGTGTCCTCCGTGGCTTCAGATGACACCTTCGAGGCTGAGGTTCTGGATGTCGAGGACCTGGGTACCTACAAGATCGTTACGGTTCAGCTTGACCGGGAAAAAATGAAAGTCCGGGAGAGCGAGGACTTTGACGCGTCAATCGGTAGTCGAGTTTATCTCTCCTTTCCGAAGCAGTGGTTGAAGCTGTATGTGGATGACTTCCTGGTACAGGAGCAACAGTGATGCAAAAGGTACAGAACAATAAAGCCTGGTGGCTGGTGCTGCCGGTATTTCTGCTCGTTGCGTTCTCGGCGCTGATTCCACTGATGACGGTCGTGAATTACTCGGTCCAGGATATTTTTGGACCGGGCCAGGCGTACTTCGTGGGTACAGAATGGTTCAAGGAAGTGCTCACCAACGAACGCCTTCAGGATTCCCTGATTCGGCAGTTCATTTTTTCCGGTGCGGTATTGCTGATCCAGATCCCTCTCGGTATCGGGGTGGCTCTGATGATGCCGAAGTCGGGCATAAAGGGCTCGCTCTGCCTGATTCTGCTGGCGATTCCACTGCTGATTCCCTGGAACGTGGTTGGCACCATCTGGCAGATCTTTGCCCGTGGCGATATCGGTCTGTTCGGTTGGGGGATCAATCAGTTGGGGATTGACTACAACTACACCGGGGACACGCTGGATGCCTGGCTCACGGTTCTTTTGATGGATGTCTGGCATTGGACGCCGCTGGTTGCCTTGCTTTGCTACTCCGGACTCAGAGCGATTCCTGAGGCGTTCTATCAGGCGGCTGAGATTGACCGCGCCTCGAAATGGGCGGTGTTCCGGTATATCCAACTACCAAGGCTAAAAAGCGTTCTTATCATCGCAGTGCTGCTGCGGTTTATGGACAGCTTCATGATCTACATTGAGCCGTTCGTGCTTACCGGTGGTGGGCCGGGCAGCTCCACAACCTTCCTGAGCCAGACCCTGACAACCATGGCAATCGGGCAGTTTGATCTGGGGCGTGCGGCTGCGTTCTCACTGATCTACTTCCTGATCGTGCTGCTGATTTCATGGCTCTTCTTTACCGCCATTACGCACGCCGACAAAGAACAATAAGGAGAGTGTGATGAGACAGACACGTTCAAAAAACGTCGGGATTACGCTGTTTATTCTGCTGCTCCTGACTCCGATCTATTGGTTGCTGAACATGTCGTTCAAGACCAATCAGGAAATTCTCGGGGGGCTTACACTTTGGCCCCAGAATTTCACCCTGGACAACTACGCCGTGATCTTCACCGACCCGAGTTGGTACAACGGCTACATCAACTCGATGATCTACGTGTCGATAAACGTGGTTATCACGTTGCTTGTGGCTTTGCCCGCAGCCTACGCGTTCAGTCGCTACAAGTTCCTGGGTGACAAACACCTGTTCTTCTGGCTGCTGAGCAATAGGATGGCGCCGCCGGCTGTCTTTCTGCTGCCATTCTTTCAGTTGTATTCATCTATTGGGTTGTTCGACACCCACATTGCGGTAGCGTTGGCTCACTGCCTGTTTAATGTGCCCCTGGCGGTCTGGATTCTGGAAGGGTTCATGTCCGGCGTACCGCGGGAGTATGACGAGATGGCCTATATTGACGGATACAGCTTTCCAAAGTTCTTCGTGAAAGTGTTCCTACCGATGATTCGGTCAGGAATCGGGGTCACGGCTTTCTTCGCCTTCATGTTCTCCTGGGTCGAGCTGTTACTGGCCCGAACGCTGACGTCTGTGGATGCCCAGCCGATCGGTGCAATCATGACTCGAACGATTGGAGCGAGCGGTATCGACTGGGGGGTTCTGGCGGCTGCCGGCTCACTCACCATCATTCCTGGTTTGCTGGTGATCTGGTTCGTTCGTAACCATGTTGCCAAAGGCTTCGCCCTCGGACGCGTTTAAGGAGACGTTTTATGATTGCCTGGATGAACTGGACGCCCACCGTAGCCATCTTCTTTGCAGTGATAGCTGGCATTCTGGCGGTAATGACGGTTTACGAAATTGTCTCGCCGTGTACCGAGAGGAAGGGCTTTTTGCCGATTGCAACCACCCGCGGGGACCGGTTGTTTATTGGATTGCTTTCAGCTGCGTACATCCATCTGACCTTCCTGGCGGTCAGCGATATCACCCTCTGGGTGGCGCTCGCTGTCTCAGTGGTTTGGCTGCTGGTGTTGCTGCGCTGGGGGTGACTATGGACAGAAGTGTTCGTATGTTTTTTTGCGAACATTACTGGCCAATAAAAATGCAATTATTCTTGTAATGATTTCGTAAACGAACTAATTTTGTTTTCATGATCGGAACCGATCACAACGGATTCCGGCGAAAAGAATAGCGACCAGAGCGCTATAACTGCGGACACGAAACATGGCTGTTTCGTTCCATTCACTAAAAGTCGAACGAGGTTGGATATGTTCAACAACAATAAATATCCGAGGACCCTGTTGCTTAGCGCCGCCGTTGGTGTCGCCTGCATGGGTTTGAGCCTGCATGCCAGCGCCGATCAGTACAGTGAAGCGGCTGAAAAGTGGGTTAATGAAGCGTTCAAGAACTCAACTCTGAGCAAGGAAGAGCAGCTCAAGGAAATGGAGTGGTTCATCAAAGCCGCTGAACAATTTCGTGGCATGGACATCAACGTGGTTTCCGAAACTATCGCCACTCACGAATATGAGTCCAATGTTCTGGCGAAGGCGTTTTCGGAAATCACCGGTATCAACCTGACCCACACGCTGATTCAGGAAGGTGATGTTATCGAGAAACTCCAGACCCAGATGCAGTCGGGGCGTAACATCTACGACGGGTACGTGAACGATTCAGACCTGATCGGTACTCACTTCCGTTATGGAAAGGTAGTGGCTGTTGAAGACATCATGAACGGTTCTGGTAAGGATCTGACCCTGCCCACTCTGGATCTCGATGATTTCATCGGACTCGAATTTACCACGGGGCCTGATGGCAAACTCTACCAGTTGCCATCGCAGCAGTTCGCCAATCTTTACTGGTTCCGGGCTGACTGGTTCGAACGAGAGGACCTGCAAAAACAGTTCAAAGAGATCTACGGTTACGATCTCGGTGTGCCGGTCAATTGGTCTGCCTATGAAGATATCGCCGAGTTTTTCTCGGTACATGTGAAGGAAATTGACGGTGAGCGCGTATACGGCCACATGGACTACGGGAAAAAGGATCCGTCTCTGGGCTGGCGCTTCACTGATGCCTGGTTCTCCATGGCCGGTGCCGGTGACAAAGGTTTGCCGAACGGCCTGCCGGTAGACGAGTGGGGTATTCGGGTTGAAGAGTGTCATCCGGTCGGCTCCAGCGTCAGCCGTGGTGGCGCAACCAATGGTCCCGCTGCCGTGTACGCCACTGAGAAATACGTGGATTGGCTGCGTGAGTATGCGCCTCCCGAAGCCCAGGGTATGACTTTCTCTGAGGCCGGTCCGGTTCCTGCTCAGGGCAATGTTGCTCAGCAGATCTTCTGGTATACCGCCTTTACCGCGAGTATGACCAAGGAGGGTTTGCCGGTTGTGAATGAGGACGGCACGCCCAAGTGGCGTATGGCACCGTCGCCCCGCGGCCCCTACTGGGAAGAAGGTATGAAGTTGGGTTACCAGGACGTAGGTTCGTGGACTTTCCTCGACTCAACACCAGAGAAACGTCGCCTTGCAGCTTGGCTGTACGCTCAGTTCACTGTATCCAAGACCGTTTCCCTCGAAAAAACCATTGCCGGTCTGACACCAATTCGTGAGTCCGACATCGAGTCTGAAGCAATGACTGAAATGGCTCCGAAGCTTGGTGGTCTGGTTGAGTTCTATCGGAGCCCGGCCCGCGTACAGTGGACCCCAACCGGTACCAACGTTCCGGATTACCCGAAGCTGGCCCAGCTGTGGTGGCAGTACATTGCCCAGGCAGCCAGTGGTGAAGCCACTCCGCAAGAAGCCCTCGACGGATTGGCCCAGGCCCAGGATCGGGTCATGGAGCGCCTTGAGCGTGCCAATGTTCAACCAAACTGTGGTCCGAAGCTGAACGAGCCGCGCGACCCGCAATACTGGCTGGATCAACCCGGCGCACCCAAGCCGAAGCTGGACAACGAAAAGCCACAGGGCAAGACCGTTGCCTACGACGAGCTGCTGAAAACCTGGGAAGATGCGCGCTGAGGTGGGCCGCTTTTAAAGAGTAAACTGCCTGCCGCAACGGGATCCAAGAGTTGTGGCAGGCAGGGCAACGAATTCGCGGTGGATTTTTGCGGCTTCCCTCAGGTTCCTTCCGTGATTACTCAGAGCCGGAGAGGCTTGCCAGCCTCCCGGCGCCGCTCTTCCCATTCTTCCCGGGTCTGGACTGCCTGGTCACCGGGCATCGAATCGATGATGCTGAAATAGTCGGAGCTGTATTCGTCCGCTACGATCGTGTTGCGGGGTTTTACCTTGACCACATAAACGGTCTGAACGTTCTGGTGGTCAAATTCTCGCCAGTACTGTTCGTCTTTCAGGAAGGTGTACCTGTGGCCCTCCAGGGCACGAATGAGGCTGGCGGTATTGGTGGTGCCGGTACGCTCGACCGCATCCTTGTACTGGTAAACAATGCTGTAGGCGGAGGCCGCAGCGGTTGATGGCCGCATTTCATAGCGCTTCGAGAAGTCCTCTACAAATTCCTTTCCTCTTGCGTAGTTGAATTCATAGGGCACGTTCCAGACCCACGGGGAGCCACCGATGATGCCTTCCATAATGGTGGGACCTACCTGGCGAGCCATACCGAGGGTGAGGTTGGGGACAACGATCTGCATTTTCTTGGTGAGACCCATTTCGTAGGCAACATTCAGGGCGCGCACCATGTCGTCGCCGAAAAGAACCATCATCAGAACCTTGGCATTGCTCGCGTCTGCCTGCTCCAGGGCCTCCCGGAAGTCGGTAATCAGCGCTCGCGGGAAAGGCGTTTTCACGCCCTGATGACGCTCGGTATCCTCGGTTCCCGAAAACTTGCGCACAGACTCTTCTACAGACCAGCCCCAGGTGTAGTCGGCGGTGATGTAGAAGTAGTCGTCGTCGGCGTGGTTGGTAGTGAGGTACTGGCTCAGAGCCTTGGCGGTCATCCAGGCGTTGTAGGGCTCCCGGAACATGTGGGAATGACCTTCGGCCCCGGTGGTGGCGTTCGAGTAGGTGAGGGTGCCGAAATAAATCCTGTTGCGATCCCGAGCGGCTTTGCCGGAGGCAATGGCAACAGCGCTGGACACGCCACCGAAGACCATCTGGACGCCTTCACGGTCGATAAGCTCCGCGGTGTTCTCTGCCCCCTGGGCAGGTTCGCCACGGGTATTTCTGATTACCAGTTCCAACTGGCGGCCCATGACGCCGCCGGCCTTGTTGATCTCGTCAACGGCCAGGAAGGCGCCAAGACGCTGTTGCAAGCCCTGATCCTTGTAGCGACCGGTCTGCGGATAATTCAGGCCGATTTTCAGGGTTTCGGCATAGACGGTGGTGCTCGCCAGCAAAAGCAGACAAGCAGAAAAGAGTACTTTTCTGATATTCATTCAGGTTGGCCTCCGGAATTGCAGCGCCAATGGGGGGAGAGGGCTGCCAAGCTTTTTTGATTATTTGTTAAACGGAGCTAGTTTCAGCGCTGATTATGGAGCCAACAATGGGACTAAAGTGGAAATTTGGGTAACAAATTGTAGATCAGTGACTTATATCAAATATGCGATGCCCCTCAGGGCACCGCGGTCTGACGCATTGCTTCAAGTATTGCGTACCAGAGAGGTCTGGGCAGAGCCGTGTGAGCGCCCTTGAGCGCAGCCTCAATTCTCGCCTCACGCATGGAGCCAAGAACCGGGATGGGGGCACCTGGAAGCTGCCGCAGCCACGCGATTGCCAGTCCGGTTTCGCACAGTCCCGTTTCTTCCCTGGCGGCTTGCAGCAGGCTTTCGGGAACTGAACCGGGCAGGGCGCCACCGGCCAGCGGTGACCAGGCGAGCCAGCGTAGCCCGTCGCTAAGATGGGCCTCATAGGTGCCATCGAATAACGGTTCTGCATTGCTGAGTGACAGCTCGCTCTGATTGCACACCAGAGGCAGACGGGTATTTTTCTGAAGCCAGCGCCACTGCTCCGGTAAAAAATTGGATACCCCGATGTGCCGAATTTTGCCGGCGGTCACGGCACGTTCCAGGGTGCACGCCAGGGTTTCCGCCTCCATCAGCGGATCTGGCCGGTGAATCAGAAACGTGTGGATTTGCTCAACCCGCAGCCGGCTGAGAGACCTGTCGATGGCCCCGGAAAAATAGTCAGCTTCAGCTCGATAGTGTTTGGTGTTCCATTGCGAGGAGTCCTGATGGGCATGCACGATCCCGGCCTTGGAAATAACCTGTACTTTCTGACGCAGTTCCGGTGAGGCCATCAGTGCCTCCCCAAAAACACGCTCGCACTCGCCATCGCCGTAGATGTCGGCATGATCGAAGACAGTCAGTCCTTCATCCAGCCTTCTCTGGATCCAGTCCGCCAGCCGTGCCGGCTGGCAGAGATCGTCATGGTCGAGCAGACGCATCATGCCAGGAACAAGAGGGGTGTCTTCCAGAAATCTCGAATAACTCATGGTCAGGTCACTTTTTTTCGAACGCGATCACCACCCGGTCATCGCCGTTGGTTCTTGAGAATACATAGGGTTGCTGGCTGATCAACCGGTGCTCGCCTGCGCCGATCACGGGATGACGCTCCCGGAATTGCCCCAGCTTCTGCCAGTGCGCAAGGATACCGGACACCTCGCCATTCTCAATGGCATTCCAGTTCATGTCCGAGCGGGTGCCCTGATGCGGATCCGATCCGGTTGGCCCGAACGGGCGGCCGGACTCATCGCCGTAGAACACCTGAACTGCGCCGGGAGTAAGCATAAGTGCCGCTGCCGCCCGCTTCTGAAGCGCCGGGTCATTGCCGGCGATCTGGCTGAACAGTTTGGTGTCATGGGAGGAGATATAGCTCATCACATTGAAGTCTTCGTTGCCATGCAGTTTGCTGGCGTACTCACTGTAGATGGGTTCCATGGCAGGCAGGCATTGCGCGCCGGCCCGGGCTTCTTCCTGCAGGTCAAAGTTGATGACCGCATCAAAGCCGGCATCGAAATAGGCGGTCTTGCGGACCGAATGGGGGAATACCTCGGCAACCATCCAGAAATCCTCGGCCGGCAGGTCGGTGTCGGGATTGCGGCTTCGGTAGTCTTCCAGGGCTGCCTGGGCCTCCTGTTTCAGCGCGAGCCAGGCCTCCGGTTCCACATGCTTGGCGGTATCCACCCGGAAGCCATCCACGCCGAATTCGCGGACCCAGTCGGTCAGCCAGGTAATCAGATAATCCCGAACGGTGGCATCGTCCAGTTGCTGGCTTCTGGAACTGGCTTTGTTTTTCAGGAATACGGGCAGATCCACCGGCTGTTCGGCCTCGGTCTTGAAATCTGGCAGAAACGCGAGAGAGCCGCGCTGGGCATCCACGGAGGCATTCGGTGGCGTGTCATAGTCGGCGATACCGGCCCTGACCCAGTCCTTGCCCCACCAGTTGCGCCAATCCGGATGGTCGTAATCAATGAGGGCATGGTAGGCGTGGAAGTTTTCCCAGGATTCCGGTTGCCAGTTACCCCAGCGCTCGGGCAGATGCTTTTCGAACCCCTCAAACAGTGAACCGAATTCAAAGGTTTGCATATCCTGCAGGGTACTGTAGCCCGGATGGTTCATGACCACATCCATGACCACCCGTATGCCTCGCTTATGGGCTTCCTGGACCAGAGTCCGGAATTCCTCCCGGGTACCGAAGTTGGCATCCGGGACCGTGAAGTCCAAGGCGTAATAGCCATGGTAGCCGTAGTGCTGGAAATCGCCCCGGTCGCCACCGCCGACCCAGCCGTGCATCTGTTCGAAAGGCGGCGTGATCCAGAGGGCGCTGACACCCAGCTCCGACAGGTAATCCAGTTTCTGGGTCAGGCCGACAAAATCACCGCCATGGAAGGTGCCGA
>JAWWAT010000011.1:0-22271 GCA_033721635.1 Marinobacter sp.
CCGCCAGAGTGAGGGTGCGCCTTTTCATGGGCCGACTGGCAGTCAATGCAAAAACGAACACCGGGAATGGCCTTGCGCCGGGCCTCTGGAATTGGCGCTCCGCACTCATCGCATTCCTCGGCGCTCTCGCCCTCGGCTAACTGGCTGCGGGCGCGCTGGATCTCGTCTTCAACACTGGCGTCGATCTGTTCTTGCACCGCGCCGTCTCTTGACCATCCGCCTGCCATAGGCCCTCCGGAATCTGGGTGACTGAAACCATTCAACATTACCATTCAACGTGGCCGCAACCGATTTTCTCTAAGACTGGCCTGCCTTTCTGCCTCGGAGCTTACTTGCGATGAAGCTCCCTGTAGCGTTCCTCCAGCTCGGCACGAATGGCGCGGCGCTCCTTGCCGTTGGCAAATCGCCGGATCTGATCATCGGTGCTTGGAACCAGCTGCGGCACCGCCACGGCTTTGCCGTTGTCATCAACCGCCACCATGGTAAAAAAGCAGCTGTTGCTATGGCGAACCAGCTTGTCTCGGATGTTCTCGGTAACCACTTTGATGCCGATCTCCATGGAGGTACGACCGGTGTAGTTCACGCTGGCCAGAAAGGTGACCAGCTCGCCAATCTGGATGGGCTGGAGGAACATCACCTGGTCGACTGACAGGGTAACGACATAGGTTCCCGCATAGCGGCTGGCGCAGGCATAGGCGACTTCATCGAGGTACTTCAGCAGGGTGCCTCCGTGCACGTTGCCGGAGAAATTGGCTTTGTCCGGCGTCATCAGGACGGTCATGCTAAGGCTTGTTGAATTGTTTTCCATGGCGCTTCTCTGGTCGTTTGTTATCCAGTATAGGCGCCAGGATGCTGGCAGGTGGCGGTATTTATAAATCGGCGTCGAACGCTACTCGATCGGGTGATGAAGTGGCTGTGTTTCCAGACTATCTGGGCGAATCAGATCCTCTCGCTCTGCCCGCTGACTGATCCCATTGCCGCACTGGACGGTCTTCTGTGGATTCTCCCGTGTTCAAGTGCGTGGATACCGAGTAGATGGTGTTTAGCTGCCAGTGGTGAAGTAGGAGCTATACTTGAAAAATGACACGATCAAGCACTGACTGCAGCCTCCTATTCTACTTTTTTGCGCTCTTTGCCCTGGCTGGATGCGCAAGTCAGAAGCCGGTTACATTAATGCCCACGCCGGTTCTCTACGAAGAGCAGGTTATCGAGCCATTTTCGCATGTGGCCAAGCCGCTTCAGACTCCATTGACACAGGTGTTCTACGCTACCAACCGTGCCCATCGTGAGCATGATTCACAACGTCCGTATGGCAACGGCGTGGACGACGAGCTTCATCTGGGCCAGGCCTGGGTGCGAATTGGCTGGCCCGACGCCCGCTGGGATGATGTGGTGGATTTGTCCCTTTTTAATCCGCCCGACAGTGACGTGCCGATTACTCTCGAAGCAATCACGCATTGGGATTCGCTCATCCATCGGTCATCCAAGGATGTGGTTGATTGGCGCGAGGAGTCACATCGCCGCTTCGTCAGCGAGATCAACTATGAACTTGCACATCATCCTGACAAGGAGATCATGGTCTACGTGCACGGTACTAAGACGGGCTTCGTGCCGGCGATCGCAATGGCTGGGGAGATTGAACACTTCGCTGGCAAGGACTTTGTCGGTGTTGCTTTTGCTTGGCCAGCCCATCAGAACATTATCAGTTATTTGGTCGGCACCGACGTGCGACGCGCCCGGCATTCTAGCGAAGCATTACGCGATCTCATCAAACTACTTGCAGCTGAGACCGACGCAACCCGTATCAATCTGCTTTGTTGGTCGGCCGGAGGGAGGGTGACATCCAAGGCGCTCGACGAACTGCGTCGAAACAGTCCAGATCTTGATCGCCATCAATTACGCGAGCGCTATCGACTCGGTTCCGTCGTATTTGCCGCTGCCGATGTGGAACTCGATCGGTTCCTGGAGCGGTTGCCGTCAGTGAGCGATTTGGCGCAGGAAGTGGTCGTTACGGTTACAGACGGTGACGTTGCGCTCAACGCGGCCCGCATGTATATGGGCGGCGAAGTAAGGATCGGCACGCAGGACGCCGAGGCTGCTGAATTGGACTTTATCCGGTCGCACCACATGGAAAATGTCGAGATAATCGACGTCTCACACGGTCACGAAGCTCGCGGTTTCGACATCACTGGTCACCACTATTGGTACCGGCACCCCTGGAACGCCAGCGATATTATCTTGCTGATGCGGACCGATCTTGGCCCAGAGATGCGGGGACTGCTCAATGTAGAAACAGAGAACCTGTGGTATTTTCCCGCCGATTATCCTCTGCGCGTGCGCGACTCCGCTCGGTCGGTGCTTGCTCAAGATTGGGCGATGCCACCCGAAGATGAGGGCGGCGATGGTGCGTTCTCAGAGTCAGAAGATTGATAGATTAGGGTTTGATTAGGGTTTTTAGTGGTCGCCCACCAACCAAAAAGGCACGAAGTTCTCACTTCGGGCCTTCTCGTCACTCACTGCAGTCAATCACCTCAACCGCATTTGCTATCGCCGCAGGAGAGGCAGGTCGCACACCCATCCATCACGATCACCGCCTTGGTGCTGCACTTGCCGCACATGGTGGCGTTGGGCGGGTAGTCGTCTGCTTTGTCATCGTTCGTGGCCGTGGTGTGGCTGGCTTCGAACTCGGCGCGCTTTTCGGCGAGGATGCGTTTGGTGGTTTCGCTCATTTCCTCGCTTTCCAGCAGTCCGATGGCCTTCAGGTGCTTCTCGATCACGGCGCCGATTTCAGCAACCAGGGAGGGCATGAACACGCCGCCTTTCTTGAAGTAGCCGCCGTTGGGGTCGTACACGCTGCGCAGCTCTTCCACCAGGAAGGTGACGTCGCCACCCTTGCGGAATACCGCAGAGATTACGCGGGTGAGGGCGATGACCCACTGAAAGTGTTCCATCGACTTGGAGTTGATGAACACTTCATACGGCTGCCGGCTCTCGTGGTCGGTGCCTTCGTTGAGCAGGATGTCGTTGATGGTGATGTACATCGCGTGCTCGGCCACCGGCGGCTTGATCTTGTAGGTGGTGCCCAGCAGGAAATCCGGCCGTTCGATGTATTCGTTCATCTCAACGGGCTTGGTTTCTGCGTGCACCGGTGCCTGGTGTTCGGCGGCTGCTTCAGGGTCGGCCTTCTTTACGCGGTAGCCGACGATTTTGTTGCTGATTTTAACTGTCATGTTCGTTGTCCTGTGTCGGTTCCCGGATCAGTACTTGCCGTAGGTGCCTTCTTTAAGCGCGTCAAACAGGTTGGCGGCGTTGTGGATTTCGCCGTCGTACTCTACCTGCTCGTTGCCCTTAAGGGTGACCTTGCTGCCATCGTCCAGGGTGAACTCGTACATTGTGTTCTCAAGGTCTTTTTCCTTCACCAGTACGCCCTGGAAGGCTTCCGGGTTGAAGCGGAAAGTGGTGCACCCCTTCAGGCCCTTGTCGTAGGCGTAGAGGTAAATGTCCTTGAAATCCTGATAGGCGAAGTCTGTCGGAACGTTCGCGGTCTTGGAAATCGAGGAATCTACCCACTTCTGGGCGGCGGCCTGGATATCCACGTGCTGCGACGGTGTTACATCGTCTGAGGTGGTGAAGTAGGCCGGCAGCTTCTTGTCCTCATCATCGGAGAACGGCATGGCGCCCGGGTTCACCATATGACGGTAGGCCAGCAGCTCGAAGGAGAATACGTCTACCTTCTCTTTAGTCTTTCGGCCTTCGCGGATGATGTTACGCGCGTAGTGGTGCGAGAAGCTCGGCTCGATGCCGTTACTGGCGTTGTTGGCCAGTGACAGGCTGATGGTGCCGGTCGGTGCGATGGAGGTGTGGTGGGTAAAGCGGCCACCTTTCTCGGCCAGTTCTTCCACCAGCTTCGGCTCTACGTTGGCAATCTGCTGCATGTACTTGCTGTACTTGGCGTGCAGGATGCGGCCTTTCACCTTGTCGCCCAGTTTGTAGCCGTCTTCGGACAGCTGCGGGCACTTGGTGAGCATCTTCGGGGTGATTTCAAACTCGTCGTCCATGATCGGCGCAACGCCTTTTTCCTCGGCCAGGGCGAGGGACTGGCGCCAGCCTTCAACGGCCATTTCACGCACGACCTCTTCGGTGAACTGCACGGATTCCGCAGAACCGTATGGCATGCGCAGCATGGCGAGGGTGGAACCCAGGCCGAGGATGCCCATGCCGTGGCGGCGCTTGTAGGTGATTTCATGGCGCTGCTCGGCCAGCGGCAGGCCGTTGATCTCAACCACGTTGTCCAGCATGCGGGTGAAGATGGCTACAACCTTGCGGTATTTCTCGTAGTTAAAGCTGGCCTTGTCGGTGAACGGGTAGTCCACGAACATGGTCAGGTTCACGGAGCCCAACAGGCAGCTGCCGTAGGGCGGCAGGGGCTGCTCGCCGCAGGGGTTGGTGGCGCGGATGTCTTCGCAGAACCAGTTGTTGTTCATCTGGTTGACCTTGTCGATCAGGATGAAACCCGGCTCGGCGTAGTCGTAGGTACTGGTCATGATGGTGTCCCAGATGAACTGGGCTTTCAGGGTGCGGTAGATCCGGCAGGCAACCTTGCCTTCGCCGTTCACCACGTAGCCTTTCTGTTCCGGAAAATCACGGTACACGAACTGGCTGGCGTCGCTCAGGTCCAGGCCTTCGTCTTCCACTTCCTTCTGGGTCACAGGGAAGGAGAGGTGCCAGTCATCGCCGTTGCGCACAGCCTCAATGAAGTCTTCGGTGATCAGCAGCGAGAGGTTGAACTGGCGCAGGCGGCCGTCTTCACGCTTGGCCTGGATGAAGTCGATTACGTCCGGATGATGAACATCAAAGGTCGCCATCTGGGCGCCGCGGCGGCCACCGGCAGAGGACACGGTGAAGCACATGCGGTCGAAGATATCCATGAACGACAGCGGGCCAGAGGTGGTTGCTCCGGCGCCGGCTACGTACGCGCCTTTCGGGCGCAGGGTGGAGAATTCATAACCGATACCACAACCTGCTTTGAGGGTAAGGCCGGCTTCGTGGTTCTTTTCCAGGATGTCGTTCATGGAATCCTGAACGGTGCCTGAAACGGTACAGTTAATGGTGGAGGTTGCCGGCTTGTGTGCTTCGGCACCGGCATTGGAGGTAATCCGGCCGGCGGGAATGGCGCCGTTCTGCAGGGCCCAGATGAAGTTCTTCATGTGCTGGTTGCGTACGGATTTGTTTTCCACCTCGGCAAGGGCTTTGGCAACACGTTCGTAGGTCGCGTTGATGTCCTTGTCTACGGGCTCGCCGGTCTTGGTCTTCAGCTGATATTTGCTGTGCCAGATGTCGATCGAGGCTTCCTGCATCGGGATTGTCGTTACCACTGCCTGTGCCTTTGCGTTCATTTCCACCCTCTGTCTTCCGGTATGTCTTCTTTTGATGGCGCCAGTCCTTTTGCCGGCGGCGCCATACCCCTTGAGAATCGTCTGTTTGGCCTTGGGCCTGTTTTCTTTTTAACCACTATATATGGGTTGAATCTGAAGGAAGTATAACAGGATATAGTGTTCTGTGAATAAGAACGCAACTATTGATAGACGTTTCGGGGCAAAGAAAATTAATCAAAATCGGCTTGAATCCGGGAAATTTTTTCTAAAACAGCGGCTTGGGTCTAAAGGTTCAAAACCACTACATCTTGTGGTTTTGAGTTGTTGCGGTGTCAATAGCGAATTGTGCGATTCCGGTCGGAAATTGGAGCAAATGAGGCATGCGAAGAAATAAACGGGGCCGGATCTGGCCCCGCTTTTCTCAGCCCAGCAACAGGCTGTCGTCGTCTACTTCCAGCCCGCGCTGTTTTTCAAACAAGCCGAGCAGGTCCTTCACTTCCAGGCCCTCCCGGTCCTTGCCTTCGATATCGAATACCACCTGGCCCTGGTGCAGCATCACCGTACGGTCGCCGACTTCCAGCGCCTGCTTCATGCTGTGGGTCACCATCAGGGCGGTGAGCTTCTGCTCCTTGATGATGCGGGTGGTGAGTTCCAGCACGAAAGCGGCGGTTTTGGGGTCCAGGGCCGCGGTGTGTTCGTCCAGCAGCAGGATGCTTGAGGGCGTAAGACTTGCCATCAGCAGGCTCACGGCCTGGCGCTGGCCGCCGGAAAGTAGGCCCATCTTGTCGCCCAGGCGTTTCTCCAGACCCAGGTTAAGGGACGAGAGGCTGTCCTTGAACTTGTCCATGTACTGCTTTTTGACGGCGCTTGTGAGGCCCCGGCGCTGGCCGCGTTTGATGGCCAGGGCGAGGTTTTCCTCGATGGTGAGACCTTCGCAGGTTCCCGCCAGCGGGTCCTGGAAAACCCGGGCAACCCGGCCGGCCCGCTTGTGGGTTGGCAGTTTGGTTACGTTCTGGTTGTCCACGATGATCTGGCCACTATCGACCAGTACCTCACCGGCAAGGGCGTTCAGGAACGTGGATTTACCCGCGCCGTTACTGCCTATGACGGTCACGAATTCACCCTGATTTACGGTCAGGCTCATGCCCCGGAGTGCGGGGTTTTCCAGCGGTGTGCCTTTGCCAAAGGTGAGCCGGAGGTCGGTTGCACTAATCATATCGCCTCCTCAGGCCTTGCTGCGGGTGAGTCGGTTGGCAATCGATGTGCGCACGCCGGGTAGCACGATGGCCAGGGTGACGAGCACCGCGGTAATCAGATTCAGATCCTGGGCCTGCAAGCCCAGAAAATCGGCGTTCAGGGCAAAGGCAATGGCCAGCCGGTAGATGATGGCACCCACCACACAGGCGATCAGGGCTCGCAGGACGGTAGAAGGTGTAACCACCGCTTCACCGCCGATCAGCGAGGCCAGACCAATCACGATCACGCCCACGCCCATGGTTACATCCGCTGCACCCTGGCTCTGGGCGAACAGTGCACCGGCAAGGCCAACCAGGCCGTTGGAGACGGCAACGCCGAGGACGATCATGGCGCCGGTGGCAATGCCCTGGGCCCGGGCCATTCTGGCGTTCGCGCCGGTAGCTCGCATGGCCAGGCCGGTCTCGGATTTCATGAAACGCCACAGCAGGATGAGGGCAACAAAGACCACGATAATAAAAAGAAGCACGGGTACCTGGTGGAAGGCCAGATCCAGGTCATACCAGGGGGTCAACACGGTCTCTTCGGTCAGCAGCGCCACGTTCGGGCGGCCCATAATGCGAAGGTTGACAGAATAGAGCGCGATCATGGTCAGGATCGAGGCCAGCAGGTTCAGAATCTTGAGTTTCACATTCAGCAGGGCAGTTACTGCGCCTGCGGCCATACCGGCCATTACCGCACAGCCGGTTGCCAGCCATGGGTTCCAGCCGTCGATGATCAATATGGCGGCGACAGCGGCACCAAGGGGAAAGCTGCCGTCTACGGTGAGGTCCGGAAAATCAAGCACCCGGAAAGAGAGGTAGATGCCGAAGGCAACCAGGCCGTAGATCAGTCCGGTTTCGATGGCACCATAAAGAGCTATGTTACTCAGCATGGTCGGGTATCACTATAGAGAAAAACGGGCCGTCCTCTCGTTTAAACGAAAAGGACGGCCCGTGGGGTTCAGGGGATTACTTGGTGCTGTCGATAACCTGCTCTGCGTCGGCGATGATCTCATCAGACAGGCTGATGCCCATGCGCTCGGCCGCGGCCGGATTCACGAAAAGGTCCAGTTTTTCCATGGTCTCGACAGCCATGTCACCGGGTTGCTCGCCGTCAAGTACACGGGCAACCATCACACCGGTCTGACGTCCATGATCGTAATAGTCGAAGCCCAGGGCGGCGACTGCGCCGCGCTCAACCGTAGCGGTGTCCGCGGCGAATACCGGAATGCTGGCACGCTCACCAACGGAGATCACGGCCTCGACAGCGCTGATGACGGTGTTGTCCGTGGTCAGGTAGATAGCGTCTGCTTTACCAACCAGCGAGCGTGCGGCACCCAGAACCTCGGAGGTTTTGGTGGCGGCGCCTTTAATCAGCTCCAGGCCGCGGGCGGCGAGTCGTTCTTCCAACAGTTCCACCAAAGAGACGGCGTTGGCTTCGCCGGGGTTGTACACGGTGCCAATACGCTTGGCATCGGGCATTACGCGCTGAAGCATATCGAGATGTTTGTCGATGGGCAGCATGTCGCTTACGCCGGTGATGTTGGCGCCAGGGGCGTCAAGGTCGCTTACCAGTTTGGCACCAAGCGGGTCGGTAACGGCGGAGAAGACCACCGGGGTATTGCGCGCTGCGGCGGCAATGGTCTGGGCGGAGGGTGTGGCGATGGCCACGATAACATCCGGGCTTTCGCCAACAAATTTGCGGGCGATCTGGGAGGCAATGGCGGAATTGCCCTGGGCACTCTCGTGCATGACTTCCAGATTGTCACCTTCTTTAAAGCCGCGCTCGGCGAGTTCATCTTTGATGCCCTGGTAGACGGCGTCCAGTGCCGGGTGTTCCACAATCTGTGTGATGGCTACAACGCGGGGTTCCTGGGCCTGTACAAAGGTTGCCAGCGCCAGCAGTGTGGCACCGAACAGGGTGCGCAGGGTTGTCTTGGCCATATGCCCATCTCCGGGTAGTTAACTGGTATGTTGCAATTCTGAAGGGGCGCAAGTTTACCACAGGCAAAGGGTTTGATGGGTAGCGGATGTTGCCCGGAGAAGAGCTATGCTCGTAATAGATGCAATTGGAAATTATTTTGCTTGTGTCACGTTTTGACGGCTCATACTATGTTGAAATACCCTACGAAAGTCTAATAATAAGTCATCCATAATTCGAACAACGAACTACAAGGAAGGTCCATGGACACAACAAACAGACTTCCCCTGGATATGGTTTATCACTGGGAGAAGGCCAAGAAGAACTCTGTCTACATGACTCAGCCCGTCGGGGGCGGTAAAACGGTAGATTACACCTGGGGCCGGGCGGTGGATGAGGCGAGACGCATGGCGTCTTACCTGAAGTCCCTGAACCTCCCCGAGAAAAGCCGCATCGGCCTGATTTCCAAGAACTGCGCCCACTGGATTATGACCGACTGGGCCATCTGGATGGCTGGCCACATTTCCGTTCCCCTGTATCCCACTCTGAATGCCGATACCGTCAACTACATCCTCAACCATGCCGAGTGCGAGGTGGTGTTTGTCGGCAAGCTGGACGACTGGGACATGATGAAACCGGGCGTGCCGGAATCCGTGCGTTGCATTTCTTTTCCGCTGAGCCCGCCCAATGATTTCGAAACCTGGGACGATATCGTTGCCAAATATCCGCCCCTGGAAGAAAACGTTCAGCGCGATGCGGACGAGCTCGCCACCATCGTCTACACCTCTGGCAGCACCGGCAAGCCCAAAGGTGTGATGCTCAGCTTCTACAACATGGCCTATGCGGCAGAGGGGGGCATGGAGGTGCTCGGTGTAGGCTCCGAGGAGCGCATGTTGTCTTACCTGCCGCTGGCTCACGTCTTTGAACGTACCTTTGTCGAGTTGGCATCGCTGTATGCCGGCTTCCACCTGTATTTTGCGGAATCTCTGGATACCTTCGTGCAGGATTTGCAGCGTGCCCAGCCAACGCTGTTCCTCTCGGTACCGCGCCTGTGGGTGAAATTCCAGCACGGTGTGCTGCAGAAGCTGCCCAAGCAGAAGCTGGACCGGCTGCTCAAGATTCCTGTGGTCAACAAACTGATCAAGAAGAAGATTCTCAAGGGCCTTGGCCTCGACAAGGTCAAGCTGGCGGGCAGTGGTTCGGCGCCCCTGGCGAGCGACGTTCTGGATTGGTACCGCAACCTTGGCCTCGAATTGCTGGAAGGCTATGGCATGTCTGAAAACTTTGCCTACTCCCATATGAGCAAGCCAGGGCGTTCAAGAACCGGTTATGTCGGTGAGTCGGCGCCGGGCGTTGAAACCCGTATCAGCCCGGAGGGCGAGATTCAGATCAAGAGCCCGGCCACCATGATGGGTTACTACAAGGACGAAGAGAAAACCCGGGAAGCCTTTACCGAGGATGGCTTCCTCAAGACCGGCGACAAGGGGGAGATTGATGAGATGGGCCGCCTGAAGATCACCGGCCGCATCAAGGAAATCTTCAAGACCAGTAAAGGGAAATATATTGCGCCCGCACCCATCGAGAATCGCCTGATGTCCCACGATGCTATCGAAATGGTCTGTGTCTCTGGCGCTAATCAGACCCAGCCTCATGCTCTGGTAATGCTGGGCGAAGAGGTCCGGCCAAAAATGGCGGACGAAGCATTCCGGAAGGAGATCGAGGAGAGCTTCAAAAAGCTGATTGCCGATGTGAACAAGACCGTGGATCCCCACGAGCAACTGGCGTTCATCACGGTGGTGAGCGACGAATGGTCGATCGAGAACAGCTTCCTCACACCTACCATGAAGCTCAAGCGAAATGTGGTTGAAGATGCCTACCAGGAGAAAGTTGATAATTGGTACGCCCAGCGCCAGCCCGTTATCTGGCAGTAAAACCTTCGATTTAAGGTGAAGATGTTCTGGCCCGGCTCTGCCGGGCTTTTTTATAGTGGAAAAAACCGACGTTAGTCGCATAGGGAAAAGGGAGAAGCAGGCCTAAACTGGAGCAATATCAGGAGGATGTTATGAGCCAGTTGTCCCTTTTTCAGAAACGCATCCAGGATGAGATTCCCCTTTCTCGGGCGTTGGGGATTCAATTGCACTCCTGGGATGGCCATTCGCTTTTGCTCAGCGCGCCACTGGAACCCAACAGTAACCATCAGGGTACCGGGTTCGGGGGCAGTGTTTATTCGGCGGCGGTAACGGCAGCTTGGGGGCTCACGGAACTCGCGCTGTGGGATCTGGGGCTCAGGGGTAATGTCGTGGTGCAGAGCGGCAATATTGACTACCTGGAACCAGTGACATCGGACTTCTACGTGATTTGCCGTCTGCCGGGCGAGGAGATTCCCGAGCGCTTCCGCAAGAGCCTTGCCAGGCACGGAAAGGGACGGCTGGATCTGACTGCTGAAGTCTTCTGTGGGGAGCCAACCACGATGCCAGAGGGCGACCCTGTAGCGGTGTTCCAGGGGCGGTTCGTGGTTCAGGATGTGAAATCCCGCATGACCTTCTGATCTCTTTGAAGGTGAAAAGAGCAATTCAGCTCGACAGGTAGCCCACCTACCGTATTTGTTCTCACTACTCGCACAGTCCGGGATTCCGTTGGCATATTTGTTTAAAAATGGTGTTAT
Source organism: Marinobacter sp. (assembly GCA_033721635.1). Lineage (GTDB taxonomy): Bacteria > Pseudomonadota > Gammaproteobacteria > Pseudomonadales > Oleiphilaceae > Marinobacter. The sequence continues at coordinate 11,197 of JAWWAT010000011.1, forward strand.
GCTTCGGAAGACTATAAAAACTATGCAAAAAGTAGTGGAATCCTCAGATGGTTGGGAACGATCGAAGAGAGCACATACGCACTGCCATGAGTGCGAAAGTAAAGGTGGTGCACGCGGAGCTGGGAGAATTCATATTCTCAACCCGCGATATTTCCGATGGCGGTGTTTTTATCGTTGTCGACACTGAGCCTTTCACGCCAAACCTTGGCGATAAGGTCACAGTGCAGGTGCAGGGGCTGCCTGTTCCGGCGCCTGTCCTCGAAATGGTGGTCGTCCGTAAAACCAATGACGGGTATGGCCTCCAGTTTGATCAAAATGGTGACTGATAGGCGGATTCAGGGCGCCCGCCATGGATAATGGCAGGGTTCACTCCACCGCCGTCAGGGATGCACCGTCCAGATGATCTTTTCAGCCTTTTCCAGAGCGTACAAGCCCGTTGTTGCAAGCCTGATGCTGTTGCTTATGTCGGGCTGTGCCAGCTATTACTCCCATTTTGCGATGTTTCCGGCGGAAAATTCGTCAGGGCAGCCGCGGCAAGTGCGGATGTCCTGGCAGAGCGCCGAATACCCCGGTTGGTGGTTCGCTGCTGATAAGGCAACCGCGGTAAAACTGGAAACCCAATGCAGTGACCGTGTTTGGCGCCTGCGCGATGGTGATGATGCGGGTGACTGCGGCTCGGGCATTCGTGCCTGTGGCGAGCCGGGCAAGGATCTTGTGGCAGAGACCGGACAGCGGGCAACCGGCTCGACCCGGTGCATGGCCATTAATCCTGCGGATCCGCAGGCCCGTAGTGCCGAAGTGGGCGGCAAACTGGAGTTGCTGGTTTCCTGTACGCCTGCGGTTGTCACGGAGGGGCAGGGCGAAGATAGCGTGAATCTTGACTATTTGCGGGCGTCTTCCGTGCCCTACACCGTGTATGTCCGCAAGGCTCCGCGGGGTTCGTTGCGCGCTCGCTTGCCTGAATTTGATGAATCCGTATGTGACGCAGAATGACACTTTCTGACGTTGCTATGTGACCCCCATCACACTGCTACATTCTGTTTCCCATTGAAGATTAGCGTTACGCTTTGTCGCGTTTGGGTTACCCGACGATACGATATTGTAATTGTGTCTTCTCGCGGTTCGGTCAGAATGGAAGCTATCGAAAAGTTTGTTGCGTGAGGTGTCCCGTGGGTGTCCAACAGAAAAAAGTCGCAGTACATGATCTGGAAGTGGGCATGTTCGTGTCTGATCTGGACAGACCATGGCACCAGACTCCGTTCCCGATCCAGGGTTTTCACATCCGGTCCCAGGATGACATTCGCGCACTGGTTTCCCACTGCAAGTGGGTCATGGTTGATGTGGCGGAAGCACGGGAATCCAAAGAGGTCAAAGGCGGCAGCAAGCCGGTTTTTGGCAACACGCTGAGCAAGCGTCGTGGCGGGCGAGAACAGCTTCAGTTGCCACCACTCAGTATTCGTGAGCCGGTAAGCTACGAAACCGTCACCAGCCTCAAAAAAGAGATGAAATCCTCCAAGCGTCTGCTGGACGATATGGAAGTGGCGCTGGACCAGCTTTTCGAAACTCTTCGTGCCGACGGTGTTCCGGATCTCAGACCTATCGCCGCGATTACCAGTAAAATGGTGAGCAGCGTTGTTCGCCAGCCTGACGCGTTATTGTGGCTCAGCCGCACCCGCGCCCACGACAGTTACCTTTACCGACATGCCCTGAATACTTCCGTCTGGGCCCTGGTTTGTGGTCGGCATCTGGGTTTGAACGAAGGGCTCCTCAATCACCTTGGCCTTGGTTGCTTGCTGTCACAGGTTGGCAAGACCACCCTGCCACCTGAATTGCTGGCCCGGGAGGGTCAATTGAACGCCGAGGAATACCTCAGCTACCGTGATTACGTTGCCCGGGGTGTTGCCATGCTCGAAAGCAGTGGCCTCTCTCGTGCCGTTCTGAGCGTGGTTCAGGGGCATCGCGAGCGTCACAATGGTTCCGGTTTCCCGGAAGGTGTCCGGGGGGATCGCATTCCGTTGTTGGCCAAGGTGGCCGGCATTGCGGAATTCTTTGAATCTTTGATTGCGCCTCGTTCCCACACCGAGCCCATGACGCCTGCGAAAGCGGTAACCCTGCTCTATGAGATGCGTAATATCGAATTTCAGGAAGACCTGGTGGAGAATTTCATTCAGGCGGTTGGTATCTATCCCACGGGCAGTCTCGTGGAGCTCACCGACGGTCAGCGGGGCATTGTGGTTTCGCACTCCCCTGAACGCCGGCTCTGGCCCCGCGTCATGGTTATGACCGATGCCGCCGCCAAACCTCTGAAAACCGCGAAGATCATTGATCTGGCCCGTTACAATGAAGGCAGGGAAGCTGCAGAAACGGTGCGGATTCGCGATTGCCTGCCGCACGGCACGGAAGGCCTGGATCCGTCCCGTTATGATGTTACCGGAGTAGAGTCACGCTGGAGCCTGTCCCGCCTGATCAGCGGATAATCACTCGCAGCGGTTTGCGCACCCACCGATAGGTATCCTCCGGGCGGAAGTTGAGCAGAAGCTCGGACTCGCCGCCGGTGGGGCCGGCAACAAAATACTCAACTTCTTCGCTTTGCCAGTCAGCGGAATTGATTTGCACATCCAGCGGGCGTGTGCTGATTGCTTCAAGTTCTGAAAGGGCGAGCCCGCCCCCTATTTTTCGAACCTTGACCTTCTTCAGGGCTGTATCGGTGGCCGGATGGCTGGCCACATTCTCATCCAGGTAGTAGCGGTTGGCGACGGTTGTGCTGATCGCCTTTAATTCCCTCGATAAGTATGTCTGCACCTCCTCATCATCAACGCCGGTGACGGTTCGAATCGAGTCGATGATTTGTGAGCGAATGGCAGCCAGATCTTCGCTGTACAGGATATTCGGGTCTATGTCCTCCTCAGCCTCAGGTCTGGGGGGAGCGTTGTCTATTTCTTCCTGCGTAGGTGGTGGGTCGCAGAGCGGACTGTTTTCGGGGTAGAAGCAGATTTCTGCAAGCAGCTGGTTTGCGGGCGAAGGTGAGCTGCCCTGGGCGGTGAATTCAGGTGTACTGACCGTGAAATCGATAGGTGCACTCAGGTCGGGTAAGGCTGCATTAAGCTGTTGAATGACCCGTTCACGAATGTCGATCCCTTCTCCCTCACGCACGTTTTCGGTCCAGTTAAGAGCAATTAGGAATCGGCCAAGATTGTTTAGCGCAACTCGATCAATCAGTTGATCTTCCCTGAGAGTGTGGGTTCTGAGGCCTTCCGCATCTAACAGGGGAGTTTCAAGCTCGTTTCTGATGTCAGGAAAGAACTCAAGCAGTGTTACGTACTCCTGGGCCGGAATATCCTTGGCGAGAAGAAGGTCCCCTACATAAAAATCGAGGGTTTCGCCCGGGTAGTAACGGAACTCACCATCGGCGTTCGTGGTGCCTGATTGGCTCGCGGTCTGGTAGGAAAGGCCATTAAAGCCGTTGAAGTTGACCTGGCCTGTGCTGGTGTCATCGCCAGAGCTGCCGTCGTCATCCAGGCAGCCAGAGAGGGCGAGGGCGCCCAGCAGGGTGAACGTTAGTCGGATGCGGTGAACGGATCTCATGGTTGCTCGTACATTCCCTTCGATTCAGCGCGCCCGCACTCAGGGTGCGGCAGCCCCTTTTGTAAATTGTTGTAACCGCATTATAGGGGTGGGGTTTGCCTCATATCGGGATTCCTGTCGCAGTTTCCGTGATTGGTCAGGGGATAGCTCTGGCTGATAAGGGCCTTGAAATCAGCGGCTTCGCCACAATTATTAGCCCTCTAAATTCTGGCTGGCGGCTTTCGCCGTTCATTGCCGTTTTTTCCGAATCGGGATGATCTATGACCAATGCACTGGAAATTGAGGGCCTCACCAAGACCTACGGTGACGGGTTTCAGGCTCTCAAGGGGATTGATCTGCACGTCGCTGAAGGGGATTTCTTTGCCTTGCTGGGACCCAACGGGGCCGGCAAATCGACCACCCTTGGTATTGTTTGCTCGCTGGTGAACAAAACAGCAGGCAAGGTACGCGTGTTCGGATACGACACTGACACGCACCTCTCCGATGCCAAACTGAGCCTGGGCGTTGTGCCGCAGGAGTTTAATTTCAACCAGTTCGAGAAAGTCTTTGATATCGTGACCACCCAGGCCGGCTACTACGGGATTCCGTTCAAGCAGGCTTCGGCGTCTGCGGAAAAGTACCTGAAAAAGCTTGGTTTGTGGGACAAACGCAACACCCCGGCCCGGATGCTGTCGGGCGGCATGAAGCGTCGTCTGATGATTGCCCGCGCTCTGGTCCATGAACCGAAACTGCTGATTCTGGATGAGCCCACCGCCGGCGTGGATATCGAGCTGCGCCGGTCCATGTGGACCTTTCTGGAAGAGATGAACCGTCAGGGCACTACCATCATCCTGACGACTCATTACCTGGAAGAAGCGGAAGCCCTTTGCCGCAACATTGCCATTATCGACCACGGCAAGATCCTCAAGCACACCAGCAAGAAAGCCTTGCTGCAGCAACTCAGTCTGGAAACGTTTGTGCTGGATACCGAGAGCACCCTGGATTCCGCACCCGAGCTGGACGGTTTTCCAACACGCCTGGATTCAGAAGGGGCCCTGGAGGTGGAAGTGGAGAAAGGTCAGGGGCTCAATCAGGTTTTCGTGGAGCTTGAGCGGTTGGGGATCAAGGTGGTCAGCATGAGAACCAAGGCCAACCGGCTGGAGGAGCTGTTCATTCGCATGGTCGAGGAGAACGCCGAAGAATCCGACAAGGCAGTGGAGGGTGCAGCATGACGCCACATGCCCTGTTTACGGCTTTCAGCACTATTGTTGTCCGGGAAATACGCCGGTTTACCCGCATTTGGGCGCAGACCCTCCTGCCACCTGCGGTTACCATGACCCTGTATTTTATTATTTTCGGCAACCTGATCGGTTCCCGGATTGGCGAAATGGGCGGCTTTGATTATATGTCGTTCATTGTACCCGGGCTGATCATGATGGCAGTGATCACAAGCTCCTACGCCAACGTGGTATCTTCGTTTTTTTCCATGAAGTTCCAGCGCAGCATTGAGGAGCTCCTGGTGTCGCCGGTGCCAAACTGGGTGATCCTGTCCGGCTATGTGACCGGTGGCATGGCGCGGGGCCTCGGGATTGGTCTCATCGTCACGTTGCTGTCACTGGCGTTTACCCGGTTGTCCATTCACAACCTGCCCATGATGATTCTAACGGTATTTCTGACGTCTGCACTTTTCGCACTGGGCGGCTTTATCAACGCCATGCTGGCGACCAAGTTTGATGACATCTCCATCGTGCCTACGTTCGTATTAACGCCGCTGACCTATCTTGGCGGTGTCTTTTACAGTATCGATCTGCTGCCTGGATTCTGGCAGGGCGTGTCTATGATTAATCCGATCCTGTACATGGTGAACGGCTTTCGCTACGGGATTCTGGGTGTGTCAGACGTTAATCCGTTTGTTTCTCTTGGTATGATTCTGGTTTTCATCTCCGTGCTCTCAGTGATTGCCCTGAGAATGCTGGAGCGTGGTAAAGGCATTCGCCACTGATTTCAGGAACAGCTATGGCACTTAATGACGCTCCGCTTGGCAAAACAAGCGATTATCCGGACAACTACGACCCAGGCCTGCTGTTCCCCGTGGCGAGGGAGGAAAATCGGCGCCGCCTTGGGCTGGAGGATGGTCGTTGGCCCTGGTTTGGCGAGGACCTGTGGCAAGCCTGGGAAATCTCCTGGCTTCGGCCAACTGGTGTGCCGGAGGTTGCCTGGGCGCGAATTGCCTTTCCGGCCGCTTCGCCCTCCATCATCGAGTCCAAGTCGCTCAAGCTGTACCTCAACTCGCTCAACCAGGCTGTTTACTCCTCCCGGGAACAGGTCTCGGAGGTAATTACCAAGGATCTGTCGAGTGCTTGCGGCGGAGCGGTTCAGGTCGAGCTGTTAAGCGTTGACGCATCCGGGGAGGCAGTTGGTCGCCCTAAGGGATTCGAGTTGATTGATGACGAACCTGTCAGCGATGTGTTGTATGAGTATTCGCCCGAGTTTCTGGAGGCCGGAAATGAGGTGGTGACTGAGCGGCTATGCTCCCATCTCCTCAAGAGTAACTGCCCGGTGACGGGCCAGCCAGACTGGGCCACCCTGCTGGTCAGCTACACAGGTCCGAAAATCGACCGGTCAGGCTTGCTGCGTTACGTGGTAAGTTTTCGGCAGAAGCAGGATTTCCACGAACATTGCGTGGAAACGGTGTTTACCGATCTGATGGCCCGATGTCGCCCGGAGTCGCTTACGGTAGTTGCCCGATACACGCGGAGGGGCGGGTTGGATATCAATCCCTGGCGAAGCACAGAAACCGGCAAGGACGCCGGGCCGCGGCTGATACGCCAGTAATTCGAATCGACGTGAGCGCAGGGATGCGCCTCAGGAAACATCCTCTTCCCGTCGCAGCCGGTCTGCGGCATCTTCGAGGGCAGTGAGGATGGTCTGGCGTTCCTTCTCGGTGATCTTGTCTGAATCCAGGTACATGGCAAAGCCGCTGTGCTCATGCTCCAGGAAGCTGCGGTTAGGCCCCATGTCGCGCCGGAAATCCACCACTTCATAAATCGGCACCGGCTTGCCGAAGCCTTTCACGGTAATCTCGCCCTTGTCTCGGCACATGATCTTGTTCTTGATCAGCGAGAAGGTCTCGTAGGAAACCAGGATTTCGCCCGGTTCCGCCAGGGATTCAAGCCGGCTGGCAAGATTCACTTCCTTGCCGATGATGGTGTAATCCATCCGGTTTTCAGCGCCGAAGTTGCCCACGGTTGTGTAGCCAGTACTGATACCCATGCGTATTTCCAGCGGGGTCTTGATGCCCTGGCTGCGCCATTTCTGGCGCATGATTTTCATATGCTTGCGCATCTCGATGGCCATGGAGACGCAGGCAAAGGCATCTTCCCGTTGGCCCCGGCTGGTGGGGTCGCCAAAGAACACCATGATGGAATCGCCCACGAACTTGTCGATGGTACCGCCATATTTGAGGGCCACTTCCGACATTTCGTTGAAGTAGTGGTTCAACAGCTCAGTGAGGGCCTCGGGTTCCATTTCCTCGGACAGCTCCGTGAAGCCCTTGATGTCCGAGAAGAACACCGCCAACTTCTTGCGCTGGGTCTCCAGTCGAACGTCCCGTTCACCGGTGAAAATGGACTGCCAAACCTGGGGTGAGAGGTACTTTGACAGCTTGTGGGAGAGGGCGATCGACTGCTCTCGTTGGTTCTGGATCTGGGTCTTTGCCAGCATCAACGCACGTGCCTGCTGATGGGAGTAATAGGCGGTAACGCAGATATAAAGCCCGGTTGAGAGTATCGACACGATGCTTGTCAGCAATGGTGAGTGCGGGCCGTCTGCCGGGCCAAGAAGTGCCGCAGTGCCGGCAATGGTCGATGCCATGAAAACGGTCCCCAGAAGCCACTGTCGGATACCGCCGACAATCAGGCAACTGAACATCAGCATCAGTGCAACCGCCATGGAGGGAATGACGATCAGCCCGATACAGCCAATAAACGCTCCCCCGACAATACAATCAAAAATCAGCATCTTCTGGCGTATGCGGGGGGAGTTCCTGAGGAAGGTGCGGCGGGTCAAGGCGTGGGCAACGTGGGGCCAGGTGAGAGCGCCAGCTACCAGCCACAGAAGCCATTGGGCAAAAGCGCCCTGGAGAACGCCGGTCACAATGATAGCGGCAGTTGATGTATAGGCCAGCACCCGACCGTTATAGTCGGGCATCGGCGGAATGGCCACGGGGTTGCCCGACGCCTCAGACGCCAGGGACCGGCCAGCGGAGCTGCTGGCGCTGCGCAGGTCTGCTGGGGCGCTCATCATTTCAGAAACGGATCCTGCCAATGAGCATGTCGCGGAACATGACCCAGTCGCCCATCAGGCTGTACAGTGGGTACTTGAAGGTGGCAGGGCGGTTTTTTTCGAACTTGAAATGGCCTACCCAGGCAAAACCATAGCCAATGACCGGCAGAACCAGAAGCCACAAGAGCTTGCCGGTAGTCAGTGCCCACAATGCCACAATCAGAACCAGCAGACTGCCGACAAAGTGCAGGCGGCGACAGGTGACGTCGCTGTGCTCTTCAAGGTAGTAAGGATAGAATTCGGAAAAGCTGTTAAAGGTTTGCTGGTTGCTCATTGTGTTGCCACTCACCGTTGTACGACCGCGTCATTTATAGTTGTTTGTAGACCCGACTACGACTAAAGGTTAACAGCATTACGTACAAGCCACAATTCACTGCAGGGAATTGTATTCGTACTGATTTTTAAACTCATCAGAACAGCGATCAGACAGCGAGCAGATATGACAGCAGTTACCGATTTCCTCCTGAACCGTTCCTCGGAGCCAAGGCTGGAGGCGCCCGCGCCGGACCGGGAAACCCTTGATCGGGCTTTCGCCTGTGCCGCCCGCGCGCCTGATCACGCCCTGCTGAGGCCCTGGCGTTACCTTGTTGTGGAGGGCGAAGGGCTTGAGGCTCTGGGCGAACTATTTGCCTCCACTTGCGCTAACAACAGCGATGAGAAAGAAATCGAGAAGCTCAAGCGGGCACCTCTCAGAGCGCCAATGGTGATTGTGGGGATCGCGTCACCGAGGACTCATCCCAAAGTACCTGAGGTCGAGCAGGTTATGTCGGCCGCAGCCGGCATGAGTTTTATCGAGATTGCGCTGCAGGACGCCGGTTACGGTGTGATGTGGAGAACGGGCGGTGTTGCCTACCATTCGTCGGTTCACCAGGGCCTCGGGCTGGACGAGCATGAACGGATAGTCGGCTTTCTCTATACAGGAACAGTCTCCGCTTCTAAACCGGCTGTACCCAGGCCCGAGGTGGATGAATTCGTGCGTCATTGGCCATGATCCTCTGACCAAAAGGTCCCCCGGTCCTCGCCGGGGGAAGCAGCTTGCCGCTTTTCCCTCCCCGTTGCCTTCGTGCTTTTCCCTGGATTTTAGATCGCCACTGGCCAGGGCCCGCCAATACTGGCGTTCCTGAGAAATTTACACTTCAGCTGAATCCTGGCATCCAGCTTGCTTTGGTTCTCTCAAAGAGCACAGCCGGCAAAAACAGCTCGGCACAATGGTGCAGTTTTCGGGAGGCAACATGGCAATTACGTTCGATTCGGCTCTGGGCATTCACCAACACGCGGTTGAAGCGCGGGTTAAACGTGCCGAAGTTCTGGCAAACAACCTGGCGAACGCCGATACCCCGGGATTCAAAGCGCGCGACCTGGATTTTCAGGCGATGATGCAGAAGGCTCAGGAGCAGGTTGGCGGATTCCAGATGGCCAAAACCCATGACGCGCACATGGATACCTCCCTCTCGGCCTCGGAAAGCGATCTGATGTATCGAGTACCCCATCAGCCATCGGTTGACGGCAATACCGTGGATGCCCAGCAGGAGCAGACCCGGTTCATGCGTAACGCCATGGATTTCCAGGCCAGTTTCCAGTTTCTGAACAGCAAGTTCAGCGGTTTGACCAAAGCCCTCAAGGGCGAATAAGCCGCAGTCACAGGATTAGCGAAGGAGAATTTTCATGTCACTGGGCAGCATTTTTGATATCGCCGGTTCCGGCATGACCGCGCAGTCACTGCGGCTGAACACAACCGCCTCGAATATTGCCAACGCCGAGACCGCAAGTTCCAGCACCGGCGAAACCTATCGGGCCAGGAAGCCGGTTTTCTCGGCCATTCAACAGTCCATGATGAATCCGGGGCAGGGCGGTTTGCCGATGGCGGCCGATGAGGGCCCGGGTGCAGGTGTCAGGGTTGAAGGTATCGTTGAAAGCGATGCGGAGCTGCAAATGCGTTACGAGCCACATCATCCGGCGGCCAATGAAGACGGTTATGTCTACTACCCCAATGTGAATGTGGTCGAAGAGATGGCGGACATGATGTCGTCGTCCAGGAGTTTCCAGATGAATGTGGATGTCATGAACACGGCCAAGTCCATGATGCAGCGCATTCTGACTCTCGGTCAGCAGTAACAGGGTGAGGAGCACAACATGACTGCAGTAAATGCAACAGACGCGTCGGATGTTCTGAGCCAGTACCAGCTGAAGCAACAGAATGGCGGCCAGGGCACCAGCGAGCTGGGCCGGAATGAGTTCATGGAACTGATGCTGGCGCAGTTGAAGAACCAGAATCCGCTGGAGCCCCAGGACAACGGAGAATTCATCTCCCAGCTGGCGCAGTTCAGCTCCCTGGAGGAGATGCAGAATCTCTCCGGTACCGTTGAGGATGTGGTGGGCCAGTTCCGTTCCACGCAGGCGCTCCAGGCCTCGGCCATGGTGGGCAAGACCGTGTTGGCGCCATCCCAGATCGGGATCCTTGGCGCTGAGGGCGAAATTACTGGAACCATTGAAGTGCCTGCCTCAACGGGCGGCCTGCGCCTGTCCGTCGAAGGACAGAATGGTGAGCGGGTACGGCAGATTGATATGGGCAGCAGTCAGGCGGGTGTTGTGTCCTTCCGCTGGGATGGTCAGGACGGAAACGGCAATCCCTTGCCGCCAGGCCCCTACCGCATTGTGGCCGAGGCCTCCTATCCTGATGGGCCGCAGCAGCTGGGCACTATGGTGAGCGCCAATGTGGACAGCGTATCCCTGGGTCAGGGCGGCTCGATAACCCTGAATCTTGCAGGCATGGGCTCCATTGCCCTGTCTGACGTGAAACAAATTAACTGAGACCGGTGAAACACCAAGGGGTGAACCATGGCATTTAATACAGGTTTGAGCGGCCTTCGTGCGGCATCGGTGGATCTGGACGTCACCGGCAACAACATTGCGAACGCCAGTACCGTTGGCTTCAAGGGCAGCAAGGCCCAGTTTGGCGATCTATACGCCAGCGGTTTCCTGAGCGCAGGCACCAACCCGATCGGCGACGGTGTCCGGGTTCAGGACGTAAAGCAGTCTTTCGGTCAGGGCAACATCAGCTTCACTGATAACGGCCTCGATATGGCCATCAGTGGCGACGGCTTCTTTATCCTCAACAATGGCGGCGAGATTCGCTATTCCCGGGCCGGGCAGTTCGGTATTGATAA